>JAQICO010000174.1 GCA_027858495.1 Spirochaetaceae bacterium | reverse complement strand
AACGCAGTGAAATCAGCCCAAACAGCAGTTATACCATCGGCAGATCAAAGGACTGTGACATAGTTCTGCAGGATCACAGAGTTTCCCGGGTTCATGCCCAGCTGATTGGTCAAAAGGACAGTTTTCTTCTGGTGGACAAGGACAGCACCAACGGAAGCTGGATGGAAGGAAAAAATGTCGGTGAAGTATTATTACGCGAGGGAAGTCAATTCAGGCTGGGCAATTGCAACTGTGAAATCCAGATAAAAGAAACCAGCCTGGAACAGGGCACTCCCCCGCCCAGCGATACCATGATTTTTGAAAGTCAAATATCAAGGATTCTGGAAGATGTAAAAGATGAGACACTGGCTGACAGAATTTCTGAATTAAAGAATTATTATAATCATAAAAAAGAAGCCCTTGCAGATCTGGCATTCAGAGATACCCTGACAGGTTTATATAACCGGAGGTATTTCGATACTAAACTTGAAGAGGAATACAAAAGAGCACAGCGATACCATCGGCCCCTTTCCCTGGTGATGATTGATATAGATCATTTTAAAAAATTCAATGATACCTACGGCCATCAAAAGGGAGATGAAGTCTTAACCGGAGTAGCAGTAATACTCCAGGAAACCAGTAGAAACCTGGATATTCTTTGCAGATACGGCGGCGAAGAAATGATATTCATACTACCCGAGACCCCGGGAGAACAGGCCCTTAAAATGGCCCAGTTCTGTTGCACCAGAGTGGAAGAAAATTCCACAGAGATTGCAGAGGTTGCCGTGACAATCAGTCTTGGAGTGGCAAATATTACCCCTTGGACAAAGGGGCCGGAGGATCTATTAAACAGGGCTGATTCAGCCTTATACCTAGCAAAAGACGGAGGTAGAAATCAGGCACAATGGAAAAAATAATTCCCTCTCTACTATTTTTGATTCTTTTAATAATTCCTAGCTGTAACTCCAAAGAAACCATTGCCAATAGTCAGAAGATCTTTTCAGTTCCTTCATCAGAAATCCCTAACCGAAGACTTACAATAACAGCAGTAGGAGATATTATGTTCCACCATACCCAGCTACACCGCGGTTGGGATCCGGAAAATCACGACTTCGATTTTGAACAATCCTTTACATATGTTAAAGATTATCTGAATAAAGCGGATATAACCCTGGCCAATTTTGAAACAACACTTGCCGGCCCAATGGGTGCATTGATGTATGTACCAGAAACTCATGTGAGGGGATATCAAGCCTACCCCACCTTTAATAGCCCCGATGAGGTGTTAGAAAATATAAAAGATGCAGGCTTTGATATTTTATTAACTGCCAATAATCATTGTATGGACAGCGGGATTGAAGGACTTGATAGAACTCTTGAGCAAATTTCGGAGCATGAATTATTGGCAGTAGGAACTTCTAAAACAGCTCCAGCATCCCCTCTTTATATATCCATGAATCAAATGGATATTTCTCTGATTAACTGGGGTTATGGAACCAACGGAATTACTATTCCCACGGCCGATGAAAATCGCGTAAATAGTCTGTTAAATTACCGGGAAGATCGGATAAATGAAATGTTAGAGCAAATTAGTCAGGCCGATGAATCGGGAGTTGATTGGGTGATCGTAGCGATTCATTTTGGACCGGAATATAAAACACAGCCCTATAAAAATCTGCAGGAAGATTTGGTAAATAGAATGATCGAACATGGAGCTGATATTATTCTGGGTTCTCATCCCCATGTTCTGCAACCCATGGAAATAAGGTATCGAAAGACTGTAGATGGAGAGGAGCCCGTATTTATAATTTATTCTTTGGGGAATTTTTTGGCCTCCCAACCCTGGCGTAGTTATAGACCCTATGAAACGGACAATTCTATCATTCTAAATTTAACATTGGAGTTGGATTCTCAAGAGCGTAAATATCTTTCCAATGTTGAAATAATCCCCATCTATACACAGTGGAATAGCCAGGAAATAAGAGTAGTTCCTGTAGTCTATGCACTGAGTGAGCCTGGGCAAAAAATCCTTGGCCATAGCAATGAAGATGCTCGAAGACTTCCTTGGATCAATGAGTATGTGCCTTCCCATATGCTGAGTCGTATGCCTGGTTACACAAGGGAATCCCATGGGGATATTTTGACATTGGTTCCGCCGACAGAGGAAAATGAAGACGAATTAGCCGTGAACCAGCTGGAACAGCAGGTAGAAGCTCCATGAAATTACTGCTGATTGAGGACGATGAAGGGATAGGTGATTTTATTCGCAAGGGATTTCAGCAGGAAGGGCATCAACTTGACTGGATTAAGCGGGGTGATGATGGTTTAGCCCATGCCAGAAATAAAAAATACCAATGTCTTATCTTAGATATAATGCTACCAGGATTAGACGGAATCAGTGTTTTAAAGGAACTTAGACATTCAAACTGTAACACACCGGTAATTATACTAAGCGCCCGGCAATCCGTGGATGATAGAATTGTTGGTTTAAAAGCCGGTGGTGATGATTATCTAGTAAAACCCTTTGCTTTTTCTGAACTGCTTGTACGGGTGGAAGTTTTAGTTAGGCGAATGGATCGCGGAACCCCTCAAAATAATATTCTAAACTGTGCCGACCTAACATTGGATTTATTAACCCGACGTGTTAGCAGAATGGATAAAGAAATTGAAATGCAGCCCCGGGAATTTGCTTTACTTGAACTTCTTTTAAGAAATCAGGGTAACGTACTAACCAAGACCCTTATTCTTGAAAAAATCTGGCATTGGAATTTCGATCCGCAAACCAATGTGGTAGACGTGTTGGTCTCTAGACTTAGAAGCCGAATTGATAAAGAATATGAAGAAAAGCTAATACACACAGTTAGAGGTGCAGGTTATGTCCTTAAAGTCAAAAAAAGGAATTAAATTTTTTCGTTCAATTCAATTTAAACAGGGAATTACTGTAACCCTAATCTTAATTTTATTTTCTTTAATACTATATTTTTGGATCATATTTTCTATATACCATGAACAGGTACAAAATGAGCTTAAATTTCTAAACCATAAACTCATAAGTTATTATGCCGTTTATCAAACAGAACGAATAGATATGTATATTAATTTTTTAGAAAGAGATGTTAACCGCAATCAACAAAAAAAAATTTTTATCCGAATGGTTTCTTCCCAGGGTGAGGAACTCTACTTTTCAACCCCCTATGAATGGAGTCGATTTGACTATTCGGAATTGTATAGAGAAGGGGGAATGGAACAAGACTATATAACCTTAGCCGGACCATCAAAAAACTATCATTTAATTGCCACAGAAATCCATTTTTACGACGGAAGTTATTTACAAGGCGGTATTTCCACTGAAACACGTTCGGAACTCTTTGGACTATATACCAAAAGTTACGGAAGAATATTAACTCCTCTGTTAATCCTTGCTTTTATAGTTGGAATATTGAATACCACATGGGCTCTAACCCCTTTGAGGGTTTTAAACAAAGAAATATTAGACATTACCGATAAAATAGAAAGTGCTCCAAGGCTGCACCCCTCAGATACTGGAGATCAATTGGATATGTTAACCCACCATATAAATGGTTTATTACAACGCATTGAGGAATTATTACAGGAACTGAGGGGTTCCATGGATTCTGCAGCCCATGATTTGCGAACGCCCCTTACCAGAATGGCCGGTAGAGCAGAAATAGCATTACGTAACAAAGAGATCAGTAAAAAAGAACTTAAACAGGTTCTAGTTGAAATCATCGAGGATAATCAGCATATTTTAATAATTTTTAATACTTTGATGAATATTACACAGTCAGAACAAAAATTGATGGGAGATTTAGAATCATTCCATATCAATGATATAATAAATCAAGTTACAGAACTTTATAGTCTTCTAGCTGAGGAAAAAGAGATTACCATACATTTAGATTGTATGGAACATCCACGTTTATATAAAGGGAATAGATTTAGACTGACCCAGGCCCTAAGCAATATGCTGGATAATGCGGTTAAATATACCCCCGTAAATGGCAATATTTGGATCACATTGACCCATGGACGCGGGGGGATAAGTATAGAAATAGAAAATGAAGGAACAGAAATTTCCCCGGAAGATGAAGATAGAATATGGAATCGTTTTTTTCGGGGAGACAGCAGCCGCTCTACCCAGGGGGTTGGACTAGGGCTAAGCCTTGTAAAAGCCGTGATAGAGGCTCATAGAGGCACCATAATTCTAACCAACCACCGCAAAGGGTGGAAGTCCTGAATGTTTATCCAAACCTTACAAGATATT
>JAQICO010000380.1 GCA_027858495.1 Spirochaetaceae bacterium | reverse complement strand
ACCTAGATTTGAATAGGCTCCAAAGGACTCTGGAGATAATTCCAATATTTTTTCGAATTCCATAGCAGCGCTGCGAAATTGTTTCATCTTGATATATTTTCTGCCCTGCTGAAAGGCCGAATTAATTCGCTGCTTTTTTTCCAGGGTGGAAAAATCTTCTTTCCGGGGGATTTTTAAAACATCAATGACAATAACCGTCCTGTCATCATTGGGTTCTGCCCCCTCATAAAAGGCATTCACTTCTTTGTACAGTTTATCGATAAATAGGGATGCTTCCAACCCATGGTTATTTGTAATAAAATCATTCAGCCTCTCTATGGTAAAGAATTCCCCGTCTATTTTTCTTGCTTCGGTTATTCCATCGGTGAAATAGATGATTTTTGTACCTTCAACCAACTGATGGCTGGTGGCCTCGAATTCCACGTTGGAAAAAGGCCCGATGATAGTACCCTTCTCGGATAAACCCAGCTCATAAATCTTATTTTCATCGGGGTGGTATGCCAGGGCTGCATCGTGGCCTGCGCAGGAACTGGTTATTTCCATGGTATCCATATCTATTACTGAATAAAAGGCTGTGCAGAAAAATCCCGATTCCTGCAGGGTTTTGGTCAGTTCTTTATTAACACGGCTGAATACTTCATCGGGTTCTATCAATTCTCCTGCATGACGTTGAAAGGAAACCTTTAACATGGTGGTTACCAGGGCCGAGGGGATTCCATGACCGGAGACATCACATAATAATATGCCCTGCTTTGATTTATCCAGATTGAAATAATCAAAATAATCTCCACCTAGATCCTCACTGGGAATGGACCTTCCTTGAATATTTAAAAATTCATTGCGAATCCCCTTTTGAGGGATAATGGATTTCTGAACGGTTTTTGCCACCATCATTTCCTGCTTGGTCTTAAATTGGAAATCCTCCAAAATAACCTGCTGTTCCTTGATTTTTTTTAGCGCGCTGTCAAGGTCGTTGGTGGTTTGGATAAAGTTATCGAAGCTATTTTCCAGCATCGTTTCGTAGGCCTTTCGGCTGGATTCATCTTGAATAATCATTACGATATAATCCACACCATCGATGGCGGTGGTATAGCCGGAAATTCTGGCAGGAATAATTTTTTTATTGGCTTCGTTGATTATTTTAATATCTAAATCGTTAAAGGGTGTATCAAAGCATCCTGAGAGCTTTCTTTTCGTTTCCTCAACATAATCCTTATCTGCAATAATTAATTCCAAAGCATGGGATTCAGCATGGATGATGTCATTGCTTAATATCCCTGTTATTTCTTGGGTGAAATCGTTGATGTACACGGGCTTAAGTTCGAAATCAAATACTATCAGACCAAATATAGCTGTTTCCAACACCGGCAGGGCAATTTTATCTTCATCAATTTTAGACATAGGCACTCGCTTTATTGTAATGATGTACAAATAAAAGTATGGCGTATAAACCAATGATTGTAAAATTCCTTTTTTGAGGTTTTCCCTGGGCAGGATATTTTATCTCTGAACATAAAATATTGGGACCTCTAAAGACACACGGGCTTTCCTCGCTGCTGTGGAATATGTTATTCTTCCATCCATGGAAAAGAAGGTCGTATTAACGGGTATAAAGCCCACAGGGGTTCCCCATGTCGGGAACTATTTTGGAGCCATCAAACCGGCATTAGAACTGAGCAGGAACTACGAGTCCCGCTTCTTCATCGCAGATTATCATTCCCTCAATTCATTGAAGGACCCTGAGCTGCTGAAGCAGTATGTCTATGAAGTGGCTGCCTGCTGGCTAGCCTGCGGACTGGATCCTCAGAAGGTGATGTTTTACCGGCAGTCGGGAGTTCCTGAGACCTTTGAATTAACCACCATCATCATGGCTTTCTCCTCCAAGGGATTGATGAACCGGGCCCATGCCTATAAGGCTATGGTGGATAAAAACCGGGAAAAGGGAAAACCCGACGATCATAATGTAAATATGGGGCTTTTTACCTATCCTGTGTTGATGGCTGCGGATATTCTGCTTTTTGATACCGATCTAGTTCCTGTGGGTAAAGATCAGGTACAGCACATAGAAATGGCTCAGGATATTGCTGAAGCTTTAAATCATAACTATAAAACGCAGCTTCTTCAAAGACCCGAAGCCATGGTTTCTGAAAATACCCAAACCATCGTGGGAATGGACGGACGCAAGATGAGCAAGAGTTATAACAACACCATTCCCTTCTTTGCGCCGGAAAAGCAGCTAAAAAAACTGGTCAATAAAATTGTTACCAATTCTCAGGATATCGAGGAGCCCAAAGACCCCGATAGCTGCAGTGTTTTTACTCTATATAAACTTTTTGCCACACAGGACGAGCAGCAGGCTTTGGCAGAACGTTATAGAGCCGGCGGAATGGGCTGGGGCCATGCCAAGGCAGAGCTTTTTGAAAAGATGAACAGCCTTATCAAACCCATGAGGGAGCGCTATGAGGAGCTGATGAACGACAAGTCTTATATCGAGAAGCTGCTTAAGGAAGGAGAAGCCAAGGCCAGAGAATTGGCTGCAGAAAAAATCCGTCAGCTAAGAAAGGCTATTGGTATAGATTAAAGATCCAAGAAAAAAATACTTTGTTTATTTTCTTTTGCAATTTCCTATTGTCCTTATTATAATGGGGAAGAGGGAAGATCATGGAAGAGATACAGACAAAGCAGTTTTTAACCTTCAACGTAAAGGACGAGGTTTTCGCCTTGAAAGTTGAGGGGGTTCAAGAAGTTCTTGAGATGCCTAGAATAACTAGAGTTCCGCGGATGCCTGCATTTTTACGGGGTATTATCAATCTTCGCGGCTCAGTGGTGCCTGTGATTGATCTCAGTGAAAAGATGGGATTAGGTTCGGTGGTTCAGAGTATCGATACCAGTGTCGTGGTAGTCGAGATGGATCTGGATCATGAAAAGGTGGTTCTTGGATTGCTATGTGATGCAGTAGATGAAGTTATCAACCTTTATCCCCAGGATATTGAACCGCCTCCTCAAGTAGGACATTCCGTGGATAATTCTTATATTAATGGTATGGGGAAGGTGGGGGATAACTTTGTTATCATCCTGAATATTGCCAAGGTAATAGATGATGGATCTTTGGAAAAACTAGCCGAGTCCTATTAATAATTGATTAAATCAAAATAAATCCAGGACTCAAAAAAAGGACCATAAAATTCCTTTAATTTGGCTTAAACATTTTAAGTTCTTGGCAAAACTCTTTTTTTTTGTAACTATATAATATACTCTTTGTTTCTAAAAAAAGAAGGGTACTTCTCAAAATATACAAACTGTCTATAACGTCTATTTCAATAAATCAGTTTGGTTTAGGCTTTTGTCATCTCATAATTCAGGAGGAGCTATGATTAGCATCAAGGAATTATCCAAGAATTACGGCGATGTGCAGGCGGTGGATAAAATCACTCTAGAGATTCCCGAAGGCCAGATTATGGGGCTACTTGGCCCCAATGGTGCGGGAAAATCCACTACTTTGCGCGTTCTTACAGGTTATCTGCAGCCCAGTGCAGGAACCATCGTGGTGGACGGTCACGATGTCCGTTCCAAGAGTCTGGAGGCAAGGACTATTATCGGTTATTTACCTGAGTCTTCGCCCCTTTATCCGGATATGATTGTTTATGATTATCTGGATTACATCGCCTCGGTACGAAATATTTCAAAGGATTCACGGTTGGCGAGACTTAAAGAACTGGCGCAACTTTGCGGTATAAAAACAGTTATGCATAAGAATATCGCCAGTCTTTCAAAGGGATTCCGTCAACGTGTAGGTTTAGCCTTAGCCATGATGAGCGATCCTAAAATCCTGGTCCTCGATGAACCGACTAGTGGTTTGGATCCAAACCAGATTCGGGAAATTCGATCGATCATCAAAGAAATTGGAAAAGAAAAGACGGTCATTTTTTCCACACATATTCTAAGTGAAGCTGAAGCAACCTGTGACAGAGTGGTGATAATAAACCAAGGAAGTGTGGTGGCCGACGGTTCCATGGAAGAACTTTCCGCCGGAGCCAAACAGGTCGGTAATCTTCAATTGACCCTGAAAGGAGCCAGTGAAAAGGATGCTGTGGACAGCCTAAGCAGCCTTGCCCCTGTGGAGAGCGTGGAGTGCAGCAGCCGAGGATCGGAGCTGGACCTGAAGCTCTTTGGTGCCGGAGATCTCCGTGAAACGGTTTACCAGAGTATTAAAAAAAGTCCCTGGACTCTGTTGGATTTTCGTCAGGAACAGCAGTCTCTTGAGGACATCTTTAAGGAATTAACCCTGGGAGGTAAAAGCGATGAAGCTTAATTCAACCTGGATGATTTTCAAACGGGAATTCCGTTCTCTCTTTATCAGCCCTGTAGCCTATATCATCATTACATTATTTTTAGTTACAGCGGGTTGGTTTTTCTTTTCCACCTACTTTTTAGTGGGCCGGGTGGATATGAGAAACTTTTTTAACCTTTTGCCTCTGATTTTCACATTCACCATTCCTGCTATTACCATGCGGGTCTTTGCTGAGGAATATCGCAGCGGCAGTTATGAAATTTTAGTAACACTGCCGCTGACCCGGCTGGATATTGTGCTGGGTAAGTTTTTTTCTACCTTTGCCATGGTCTTAATCATGGTAGCACCCACCCTGGTTTATCCCCTGTTTGTGGGCACCACGGGCTCTCTCGACATGGGCCCGGTGGTGGGCGGATTTGTAGGCGCCATCTTTTTGGCCGCAAGTTTTACGGCCATCGGTATATTGGCCTCGTCGTTAACCCATAATCAGATAGTGGCGTTTATCATTGCCGTCGCAATAAATTTCTTTTTAGTCATGGTGGATAGAATGCTGATACTGGTTCCGGGATTTCTTGTGGGTATATTACAATACCTGGGAGCTAATTATCACTTTCAAAGCGTGGCCAAGGGTGTCATCGACTCCAGGGATTTAATCTATTTCCTTAGTGTGAGCTATTTGGCTCTGCATCTCACCTACCTGGTTCATCGGGAAAAAAGTTAGGAGGAAAGCTATGAAAATAAATCAAAAAGATTGGATCCAATTCCTTTTATACGCCGCTGTACTGGTGGTTATCAATTTAGTTTCCAGCAGTTTGTTCTTTCGCTGGGATTTAACCCAAAACAAAATGTATTCACTATCCGATGCTTCTGCTCGAAGTGTATCCACCTTAGAAGAGCCTCTGACTATCAGGGTTTTTCTTTCGGATAATCTACCCCAGCCTTATAACAGCCTGGAGCAGGAAGTCAGCGATCTGATGGAAGAATACAGCTACAAAGCCAATAATAATTTCAATTATCAGATCTATATAATGGATAAAGACGGGGAGAAAACCGACAGTCGTGGAATTCCTCTAACCGAGTTGGCCGCACAATACGGAATATCCCCTATAGACGTTCAATCCTATCAGAATAACGAAGTAAGCCTTATCAGCGGTTATATGGGCATGGTGATAGTTCAGGGAGAATTGTCTAAGCAGGTTAATGCTCTGGGTTCGCAAGGTAATCTGGAATTCCAAATTACCCAGATGATCGACGTTATGGCTAAAAAAAGCAGCGTTCTGTTATCAATGGATCAGCCTATAGAGGTTAAACTTATCTTTTCCGGTGCGTTAACCCAGCTGGATCCCAGCTTTAGAACCTACGTAGACAATGTTAAAACTCTGGTGCAGGATTTGCAGCCTCCTTACTACAACCAACTAGCCTTTCAGTATATAGATCCTAAAATGGCCGATAGTACGGAACTTATGGAATATAAGCTGAACAGTTATAATCTAGGGGTTAAGGGTACCGATCAACAGGAACCGGTTTTAGCCGCTCTGGTGGTACGTAGAGGTGACAATTTTAAGAAGGTTGAATTAATTCAGCGTAGCCTCTTTGGAGATCATGTGATTGATGCCAAGGAACTTGAAGACTCAATAAAGGACATGGCAGATAGTCTTTTGGGTATTGCTCCTACGGTGGGTTTTCTTTCGGATCATGGAGCTCCGGCACTTTACGATTACAGCATGTTTCAGCAGCAGCCATCCCAAAGCCGAAGTCTTACTAAGTTTAATCAGTTGCTGTCCAAAAACTATCAGCTTACTCCGGTAACGTTAGAGGATCTACCTCCCGGGCTTAACAGCTTAATTATCGCCGGTGTGACTGAACCTTTTACCGATTGGGAGCTCTTTCAATTGGATCAATTTCTTCTCCGCGGAGGTTCACTGGCACTGTTTTTGGATCCCTTTGTAGAAAAAGCTGCCCAGGGACAGATGGCTCTTTATGGTCAACCTCCCAGCTATATCCCCCTTGATACGGGGCTTAAGAAACTATTGGAGTTTCATGGAATTACTCTTAAATCCAGTTATCTGATGGATCAGCAGTGTTATGTCTCTCAACAGCAGAGTCCTCAGGGGGGTGTCATTCAGCAGAAGCTTTTCTTTGCACCTCAGATACAAAATCAAAATATCCTACAGGACAGCAGTATCATGGGTAACCTAAAGGGGCTAATAATGCTCAATTCAGCACCCCTTGAACTGGATGAGGAAAAACTGGCCGGTAAGGATTATCAGGTTCTCTTTTCTTCCAGCGATAAATCCTGGGAAATGTCCGATAATATCAGTCTCGTTCCCCAGATGATCGTTGCTCCCCCGGAGGATCAGATGGCCCAGTATCCCCTAAGCGTATTATTGCAGGGTGAATTTACTTCCTACTTTGCCGATAAAGAAATACCCCAGGCGCCATTATCAGAAGAAGAGGCGGAAGAGGATACCTTGCTGTTAGAAAATTCCGGCACCCAGGTGGAAATCCTTAGCCAGGGAACCGGCGGACAGCTCTTCGTATTGGGCTCCAGTATGGTACTGGGGGATAACATGTTGGATGATCAGGGGCAAAGCCCCAACGCCATGTTTGTTCTTAATTTAGTGGATAGTTTAAACGGTCGGGGAGACTATGCCATCATGCGTAGCAAGGGACAGATGTACAATCCCATAGATGCGGATATCTCCTCCGTTAAAAAAACCAGTATTAAACTGTTTAACCTAATTGGGCTGCCAGTATTGGTAATTTTAGCCGGAGTAGTCCTATGGTTGTTCTGGATGAGACGTAAAAAGGCCATCTCAGCCATATTTCAGGGAGTGTAACCATGAAAAAACAATGGATAATTGCAGGAGTTCTTATAGTTCTGGGGGTGGCCTATCTGCTGTTAAAACCCCAGGGGCAGATCAACTATGAAGATCATAGTTTTAGCGGCTGGAAGGCCGAGGACATTGTGTCAATAAATTACGGTGAGGGGAAAACGCTGGTGAAACAGCAGGACCAGTGGATGATTCAAAATCCACCTAGGCCGGTTGAGCAAAATAAAA
>JAQICO010000441.1 GCA_027858495.1 Spirochaetaceae bacterium | reverse complement strand
CTCCCTCCCCTATTAATAAATTATGCAATCTATGCTTAAATACCCTACCATGATAACCGCCCTATTCATCAGCCTATTACTCCTCTGCACACTCTGGGATATAAAGACCCTGCGCATCCCCAACCTGCTCAGCCTGGGCGGTTTTGCCATCCTTCTGACCCTGCAATGGATAATTGGAGAAGAATTTCCCAAAAGCTTCCTTTTTTCAGCTTTTCTATCCTTTGTCATTATGTTATCATTGGTTCTCGGAACCAGGGGCAAACTGGGCATGGGTGACGCAAAACTCACCCTATCCATTGCCGGGGTCTTGGGACTTTATTATTGGTTTATATCCCTGGCAATTGCATCGGTGATTGCATTGATAACCGCCTTGGTGCTTTTGGGATGTAAAAAAATGGATAAAGAAACCCCCATTCCCTTTGCACCCTTTTTATCTCTGGGAGCGATGCTATCCCTATGGTTAATGAAGGAGGGGTATTTTGCCCTTTAAACGTTTGATTATTCTTAGCTTTTTTCTCATCCCCCTGGCTCTATACAGCCAAAATATCACGCAGATGCAATTCCAGGACCAACCTATCCGGGATATTCTGCTGACCCTGGCCGAGGTGAGCGGTCAATCCATCATCACCGATGAAACGGTGGACGGGCAAGCTAGCTACTTCTTTGCCGATACGGATTTCCATACCGCCCTGGACCAGTTTTTAAGCCACTACGGTATTTTCTATCGTTTCGACGGCGGAACCTACTATGTTTCACGTATCCAAACAGAGTTTTCCCAAGACCAGGTGATCTGCCGTGCCGAAGATGTGGACCTGCAGATGCTAATCCGCCGGCTTTCCAGGGATGGAGGCATAACGGTACTCCACGATGCCCTACCCCGGGAAAAAGCCAATATCAACTTTTCGGGGGGCAGCCTGGAAGAATTGCTGGAGATAATTATCAAACCCTATCCGCTTTTCTTTCTGGAAAAGGGAGAACACTACTATTATTTGCGTAAGGAAGTATCGACCTCAGCACAAGGCACAGGCAGAACCCCCGGCCGGGAATTATTCACCCGGGAAGGGCCGGAAACCTTCAGCGCCGACCTGCAGCAGATACGCTTCCGCGAGGCCCTGATAAGCCTGATGGAAACCCAGGACCGGGAATTTTCCTTTTTGGGCCGCAACGACAATGTGATCGAGTTCTTCCGACACAGCAATAAATCCTTTGAAGAAATGCTTAATCTTCTGATGGAACAGGGCAATGCGGGTTACCAGCTCTCCGGAGATATCTTCTACATCTATGATCTGGACCGCCAGGATATTCTAAAGCAGTATTTCAGCACCATCTTTATACCCCTTAACAACATTTCGGTGGACCGATTGTCTTCACTTATTCCCTCCAGCCTGGGGAATTCCGGCAACATGAAGCTGGATAAAGAAAATAATGCTGTGATTCTTACGGGAAACCTTCAGGAGATTCAGCCCCTGGAGAATTTCATCCATCAACTGGACAGCCCTCAAACCCGAGGAGAACTACGGCGTTACGATCTGAATTTCATCACCCTGGAAGATCTGCAAAAGGCCCTGCCTTTAGGACTACAAACTCTTCAGCTGATCAGCCTGACGGATCAGTCCTTTCTCTGTCAGATCGAAGAAGATAAAGCCCAGGCACTGGATGATTTATTGGTTCAGATCGATAAAGCGGTACCATCCTGGCCGGTGGAACTGCGTTATCTGCACTGGGATAGTCTCAAGGAGAATCTACCTCCCGGTATAGAAGAATCTCAATTGAGTTCCACGGCGGATCCTTATCTGATCTTTTTTCAGGGCAGCCGGGGCCAGTGGATGGAATTGAAATCCCTGTTGAGCCAGATGGATCAACCGGTGCCTCAGATTAGATATGAAGTGCTGGTATTGCAACTGACAGAGAGTCAGGGTTTGGGAATTAACAATAAGGAAGGCGGCTATAGGAATGATCTATACAACGAATTAAATCCCGATCACAGTGTTGGACTTTCAGGATCTTTGGCAGGCTTGGCCTCAATAACCTTCGATGTGATTAATCAGTTTGGTTATCAATATGGATTACAACTCAGCGCTGACCTGACCCAAAATAGGTCCCGGGTTTTAACCGATACAACCCTTCATGGCCTATCCGGTGAGACGGTAAATTTCCAAAACACCAATACAACGCGCCATCCAATCACTGTAGTAGACCCAGATAATATAGAGACAATCACCGGATTCAGGGAAATAACCTCGGGTCTTACGGTGGAAATTACCGGGAATGTTTCAGGAGATGGAATGATCACCATGGAGGTAAAATCCACCATATCCAGCCAGGATACAAGCGAAGCCGAAAATACCATTCCATCCACCTCAGAAAAGATCATCACCACCCATGTACGCAGCCAAAACGGAGAGCCCATAATTCTAAGCGGATTAAAACACCA
>JAQICO010000013.1 GCA_027858495.1 Spirochaetaceae bacterium | reverse complement strand
ATATAGGATACTCGGTCTACTTTATGGTGCAGATACTCCTTTGGATAAGCCTTTTTGTTAAGCTTTTTATACTAAAGATGGAACCCATAAGCTATATAAGCGAAGGAATCATCTTCTTTCTTTCCAGCGGGGTATTTTCCTTTCTTATGTGGAAAAGGGGCATCACCTTGTTTATGGTAAAGCCCAATCGTCGCAAACGCCTAATTAAAGGGGCCATCATGATGCTCATCTTTGGTGGCGTCACGTTTATCATAAATAGCTTTATTTTACCCAATGATGCGAGCATCCTGAAAAACGCCATAGGATCTACTTTAGGCGGGCTGCTCTTTGCCTTTTTAATGTTACGTTACGATGATCGATTGAGAAAACGCGGTGATAAACTGGCGGGGTTGGAAGATACGGAGGAAAAAGACATATGAATCAGCCACAGAATAAATGGTGGAAACAACCAATGGATGAACGACAACAGGATGGATACAGACGCTTAGCCCAGTTATGTTTTAGGGTAATGTCCTTGATCATACTGGTAGATATACTTTTAAAAAGTCTGATACTAAAAATGGAATTACGAGCCTTTATACTTGAAGCTGGAGCCCTGGGCATATCTTTATTAAGCTACGTAATACTCCTTCAGTTGAAAGGAATCTCTTTTGGATTGGCAAAATCAAAGGGCATTTTAAAGCCCGCCCTACTGGATGAACGACAGATAAAGGAACGTCAGAGGATAGCCCAAATAAGTTATATGTGCTTAACGCTTTTATTAGCGGCAGATCTTTGGATAAAAGCACTTATTTGGCACCTGCCTTCGGAGGCTTTCATATTGGAAATCCTTAGCTTTGGAACTGTAGGTTTTATACAGCTAAATGGGGGTATAAAAAAAAGCTTAAGGGTGGTCAAAACCGTTAAACCATGGAGATATATCTTAGAAGGTCTTGTTTCAACATTATTTATGACAATAGGTCTATATATACAGCTTAAAGAAATTTCTTGGCTTTATAGTATTGTTCCCTCAGCCTTTTTTGGATTAACCTACATTCTTCTCCGATGGTTCACAGAAAAGAAGGCGAAAGAAAAAAACGATGAGATTCTGGAATGATATACTATACAATTTTCAGTCGACGTAACCTATATTTTAATCTATAGTTAACCTAGCTATGAAAGAAAAGATTATCAACATTTTGCTAAAACATTACCCACACTTGGAGGCAATTTACCTATATGGTTCCTTTGCTCAGGGTATCCAGGGAAGTAACAGCGATGTGGATATCGCGGTTCTTTTACCCCATAAAGAAGCAAAAAAAGTAGGCAGTCTAGGCTTCAGCGATGCAAGAGTTGGGCTTTCCAAGGAACTTCACCGGGATGTGGATCTCATAAATCTACGCTTAGTAAATACGGTGATGCAAAAGGAAGTAATTAAAGAAGATTCACCTATTTATGTAGAGAACCACTATTCGGTGGATCAATTTGAAATGCTGACCCTTTCCTAACTATGGGAAACTAAATGAGGAGAGACAGAGTATCATTAAGGAATACCAGCAAAGCAAAAGGGCTTACCGATTATGAATGATGAAGTTTATATGTTTCCATTTTGCATACTGTAAACAAGGTTCCTCAAAAATGCCACATGGTGCCCAGTTTGAATCCTTGATGAGGAATAAATTCCCCTTGATAAATATTCCCGAGAAATCCAATTTCCAAAGAAAAACTCCAATTCTTTGTGGCAAAAATATCCACACCGGCACCTAGACCTATATTCCCTATCAGCGGGTTTTCAAAGGCATCATATAACTCGTCCCCACCGGTCCCGATTCCCCCTTCCAGGAATCCATAGGGACGGAGAAGGTCGTCGCGGGTCATCATTCCAAGGCTTATCTTTTCCACAAGGGACTTCTTGAAGTATTTCTCACCTGTATCTTCCATAATGATGACGCCGTTGCTGAACTCGAGCTGGTTTTGTATATCCAAGCGATGGTTGTCAAACAAGAGGAAACCAAAACCGATAACGCTCATTCGGCTGAAGGCTTCCGGCTGACCGTAAAAACCCACACACCAGTTTATGGAAAACCGCTCTATGGAGTTTTGATCTGCATCTTCGGCGGTTAGGAAAATGAGCATCCAATGGAATAGAAGAAACACTATCAACATTTTTTTCATAAAAAAATCCTTTCTTACATTACCCAAAAGGAACATCCTGGCTTATCCTATCGGGTAAATTTACATAGTTAGATATAATTTATTCTAGACTAAATCATAGCAGTCTTCTTAAGTCGCTATGGGATAGCTGAATGGTAAAAAGGTGGAGACTCTTTTCATTCCACTTCCAAGGGCTATTGTCCTTCTATTCTATGGTTTTGAGTATCCTGGCGGGATTCCCCCCAACCACCACATTGTCCGGTATATCCTTGGTGACCACAGCTCCCGCTGCAACAACCACATTCTCTCCGATGGTTACTCCGGGTAAAACTACTGCCCCCCGCCAATCCAGACACCGTCTTTAATGGTTATGGGGTTCCTATTAAACTACAGCGTATCCAATAGCTTTATTGTAGTTTGATTTACCTAAATTTGGCAAGATAGAATCTCTACTTCCATGTTATATATGGTAAAGTATCATTATTTAATATTTTGTTACTTTTACTTCATAATTACGTATAAAGAGTATGAAGCTATAATATGGATGGAAAAATCTGGCGATCCTTCAGATTTGTTTATCCGATCCTATTCTTCTACATCCCTTTTATAATCCAAGAAGATCCAGCACCTTCTCATCCACCCGGCGGTTTTTCCCCACCGCCGGATAATTATGAATATGCAGAGCCGGGTTGAAATTCAGCTCAATCACCGAAAGATTACTGCTGTCCAAGGGGCCTTGTATATCTTCTATGATGATGTCGGCGCCGCAAATCGAGGCACTCACGGCCTTGGCGGCCTTAACTGCTAAATCCTTAAAGCCCTGGGGCATCTCGTAGGTTAAATCCAAGCTGTCTCCTCCGGTGCTGATATTAGAATTCTTACGGAGAAAGACCTGTTCTCCCTTTAAGGGAATAGAATGGACCGATAGATTGTGCTGTTTTAGAAAATCCTGCTCCGTCGCGCCTAGGCGTATTTTCTCCAGGGGTTTGGTATACCCGTGACCTCTTCGAGGATCCTGGTTCTTTTTATGGACCAGTTCTTCAACGGAACTGGTACCATCACCTATTACATTTGCCGGGATGCGCTGAAGTACGGCACAAACTTCATCTCCAATAACCAGAAAACGGTATTCCTCCCCCGGTATAAAATCCTCTGACAAGATTATCCGATCCTCCAGAAAAGCCTGCTTTACAGCTGCTTCATATTCCTCCTTACGAAAGGGTGAAATGAGAGTACTAACCGCTAAACCAAAGTTGGTAGACAGGGGTTTTATCACCGTACTTTTAACCTTTAGGGTATCGAAATAATCCAAGGCATCTTCCTGATTATTGAAACGTTTACCCCGAGGTGTGGGGATTCCCTGTTCCTGAAGCATCCTTTTGGTTACATCTTTATTTCCCATAAGCTGGACGGTGATATAGCTGTCCAGGGAAGTCTTTGTGGCTTGCTTAATATATTCTGTTTTTGCATTTCCGGTAATTCGGATAATATTATCCTCCTCATCCAGAATCTCAACACTATGACCTCTTCCCTTGGCGCTG
>JAQICO010000230.1 GCA_027858495.1 Spirochaetaceae bacterium | reverse complement strand
GGATTATAATAAAATATAATTACACCTTCTTTAAAGGGATATATTTCAGCTTCTGAACTTTGACTTTTTAATTCCATCAATAGGGAACCCTGTAGAAATGATTTATAAATAATTACATTGTCCAAAGGCCACTGTAATGAAAAAAGAGGTATATGACCTATGATAAACAAAGCAATATACAGTTTTTTCATTGCATACTCCATTTCATATTTAAAATCTGATTATCCAATACTAAAAGCATGGAATCTTCCAAGGGATATAGTCTTAGGAATTCACCGGATAATTGACGATAAAAGATTCTTTTACCATGGAGATAAGAACTTAGATAATAACGGTTATCACCCTTTGAAAGAATTAGCGGGTTATCCACCTCAGGAGGAAAATATACATCCACCAATCTACCGGACAAGGGCATAGATTCCTTGGTTAAATCTTTGAGATATATAAAGGATAATCCATCTTTTTCTTCATAATAAAAATAATTACCCCGTTGTGAATAACCCATAATTACAGGCCTTCGGAATTCACCTTCAAGATTATCGTGAAAAACGGGACGGTATTCCTGGCTTTTCTTCTCATAGATTAAAATACGTTGAGGATCTAAACCACTTATAAGCCCAAAGAGAGAAGCATCCGCTCCTCCAATGGCTAAACCATAGATGGCTTGTATTCTACTTCCGCCTGGACGGATATTTTGGATTAACCTATCCTCTTTGTATAAAGAGACTTCACCATTAATAAATCCACCGAAGAAATAATCCTCCCTAAAGTCATAGGCCGTAAGTAACATGGGGAATTCTATGGAATATAATGATTCTCCTTGGGAAGACCAAAGAGTCAATTGTCGATATGGATCAATGCTAAAAAGATCATCACCCTGTAGGACAGGATCCTCAATAATTGGAATTTCAAGATCTCCATCTCCATTTAAAGATAGTAGTTGTATATTCTCTCCATTATTATTAAGAATGACACTCTCACCAATACTAAGGTTCTCATCCAAAGAAAAAGTCCTTACAACTTGGCCTTCCTCGGAATATGAAAAAACATAATCCTTGGACCGGAACCAATAATCCTCATGAACCAGAGAATCTGATGATGGATTTAATTGGAGGTTTTCCCAACTCTCTTGAGACCAGATTAGTTCTTTCCCTGTATGTCGAGGAAAGAAGATCAAAAAAAAGAGAAGAAAGAGGGCGAGAAGCAATATAGGCCAATTTTTTTTGAACATGATATTAGAGTACCTTTTAATCCTTACTTCCCTATCCTATAATAGTAGGGGAAAGGGGTCAAATCCTTTTTAAGGAGTTAAAAAAATGATTGATATAGAAAAGCTACAGACCCAGGCAAGAATGGCCAGCGGAACGGCCTATGCCCCATATTCAAAGTTTAGAGTAGGAGCCGCGTTGCTCTGTAAGGACGGTCAAATAATTCATGGCTGTAATGTAGAAAACAGGTCCTTTGGATTAACCAATTGTGCCGAAAGATCCGCCATATTTACGGCCCTTTCCATGGGTATAAGAGATTTTAAAGCCATGGCAATTTATTCTCCCGACTGTGACGAAGTGCTACCTCCCTGCGGCGCATGCAGACAAGTTATTAGTGAATTTGTAAGTGGCGATTTTCCCCTATTTTTAATGGGAAAAGATAAAGTGGAAAAACACCTGCTTGGTGAATTGTTTCCTCTGGACAGTTTACATGATTTAAAAGGGAAAATTTAATTCCATAAACTTTCATGAAATAGGTTAATGGTAGTAATTAATGGCGAGCTGTTTTTTCAGCCTTTTGCATATCCACATTCATCTTGTGGCGCCAAACATCAATTTTCTTTTTTAAAGCCTCAGCTTCATTGGGCTCGTTTAATAAAACGCTTAATCTTCGAAGTCCACCGAGGTAATCAAGAGCCTTTTTAAAGTCATCCATTCTTCGAGTGGAAAGCTCATATTTTCTTCGATAATCAACTGCGGCCTGATTCATCATTGATCTGGTAAGCCTCATATGTTGTATCCTCAATGGATAACCCTCCACATGGGGATCCAATCCTGCTATCATTTTTTTCAGATCAACACAGTTTTTAGCTTGAGTTGCCAATCGGGCCTGTAATTCAACAAAGGACCATTTCCATTTGGTGTTCTCTCCAAATCCGTCCATAATAGCCTGTAGGGCAAAACCTATTTTACGTATCATCTTAAACCGATCCGGTTCTGAAAAGGCCTTAATGCTATGAACCCGCTCCTCATAGGAACTGTAAGATGCGTCAAGATAATCGGAAAAAATCTCTTCTAATTTGATAATGGCTTTATAACATGCCTTTCTGCCATCGTTTAAGAACGTCTCACTCTTGACTCCCAAAAGTGAGACCGACAGGGAATTCATTAGAACGTAATAGGATACGATATTTAAGGTTAAATCACATACTTTTAAACGTATATAATTGGCTTTGCTTTCATCTTTATTCATTTGTAAAAGCAGTTCTTTTTCGGTAAGTTGCATTTCCTGTATTATCTTTTTATAATCTTTGATCTTACTGAGATAGATTTCCCTTGCTTTTTCACTTACCTTGGCCATTTTTGTTCCTTAATCATTAAATATTAACACAGCCCTCAGGAGATAACCAGTGATTTTTAGGACATTCATTTGCCGTGATGAGCCAAGAGTTCTTCCGCATGTTTCAAGGAAAGCTCTCTAGAACTATCACCGGCAAGCATTCGTGATATTTCATTTACCCGCTGTTCCTTATTCAGGGACTCTACCTGGGTAATGGTCCTATTCTGGTGCTCTACCTTACTTACTCTAAAATGATTATCGGCAAAGCTTGCAATAGAAGCAAGGTGCGTTACAGAAAAAATCTGTTTCCCCAAGCTCAATTTTTGTATATGTTGCCCTATGGAGAGAGCAACCTGGCCACCAATCCCGCTATCTATCTCATCAAAGACTAGGGTATCTATGCTGTCCACCTTGGCAAAGGCAGATTTTATTGCCAGCATTATTCTGGATAATTCACCACCAGAAGCAACTTTTTTTAAACTTTGCAGTTCCTCTCCCCTATTGGCGGAAAGTAAAAACTCCACGTGATCCATGCCATAGGGGCCACAGCTATTTTGACCGACACGGTTGGTTCTACCCTGCAATGCAATTTTAAATTGACCGGAAGCCATGCCCAAGTCCTTCAGATGATTCTCCACCAGTTTTTCAAGTTCCTGTGCAATGGTGGCTCTTTTTTGGGAAATCCCCTTGGCTAATTCCAGCACTCTTTTATCTAATTCCAGACTTTTCTTTTGTTTTGTCTCTTTATCCAGATCTGAATCTTCTTCATTTTGAAGTAAAACTCTACATTGTTCCATATGGTCGATAACGCCCTGTAGTGTGGGACTATATTTTTGCTGTAGTCGGTGTATCTGAGCTAACCTGTCTTCCACACGTTGTTGCTCCTGAGGACTGGACTCAAAATCCTCCATCTGTTGAGCGATGGTAAGACATACATCTTCAATTTCATAATAGGCATTTTCATATCGTTGTTGTAGATCCTTGACTTGAGGATTTAATACAGACAGACGGACTACTCGATTCTGTTGATCCTTTAACCGGGATAATATGGCCCCCTGTTCAATCATAGAGTCATGAAAATCAGCGTAATCCTGAGCAAGTACTTGCTTTTGTTCCATAATCTTTAATTGTTCCATCAGTTCTGCATCCTCCTGGGGACGCAGTTTTGCATGCTCAATTTCTTTCAGCGCATATTCTGCCAGTTCCAATTCACGTTTAAGATTCTCCTGCTCGGATTCCCATTGCTGTATTTCTTCTCTTAGGGCTGAAGCCTGTTTAAACAGCTCTGCAAATTTTGCGACTTCTTCTTCTAAACCACCGTATTTATCAAGAAGTTTACGATGATTTTCTTCATGAAAAAGCGATTGATGCTGATGTTGACCATGAATATCAAATAGTTGGCTTGATAACTCTTTTAAAGCGACAACCGTAACGGGTTGAGATTGTATATAAACAGAGCTTCTTCCATTGTCCTTCAATGTTCTACGAATTATTAACTGTTCATCGGGAATTGAAATATCGTATTTTTCTTTCCACTCCTGCAGTTCTACAGAATCTTTGACTCTCAGGATTCCACTGACCACAGCCTCTGAAGCTCCGGTTCTAATGAGAGATTTATCTCCTTTATCTCCTAAGAGTAATCCCAAGGCTCCCAGTAATATGGACTTACCTGCGCCTGTTTCTCCGGTTAATACATTGAATCCATCGGAAAAGCTCAATTGAGCATGTTCGATAAGCGCGATGTTCTGTATATTTAGTTCTTCAAGCATCGGGTCCTCCAGACCACCCTAGTTTGGACTGTACAACATCTAAGAAGGATCTCTTTTTTGACAGGATAATCTGTACCCTTTTAGCGCAACTTTTATATACTATTTCATCGCCCATTTCCAAGGGAATAACCTCCTGGCCGTCCAAAGTTAATATAAGGTCCCGAGTACCCTTTTTCTTCACCAAAAGTGAAACTTTTTCCTTTTCCGGCAAAACCAGAGGTCTAAAGGAAAGAGAAAAAGGACAAATGGGGGTCAACAGAAGTGCATTAAGTTCCGGATGTACAATGGGGCCTCCGGCAGCCAATGAATAGGCCGTAGAACCAGTGGGTGTCGCAAAGATTAATCCATCCCCTCTGAAATGTCCCTCCACATTCTCATCAAGCAGTATATCCAGATCAACCAATCTTGAAATTCCCCTGGCTGTGACAACGGCATCATTTATTGCATGATATACCCCTAATTTTTCACCTTTACGAATATGGTAAATCTCTAAGATCATTCTATAACTAATGGTAGCGAGGCCCTTTAACGCCTCAGCTAAGGCGTTTTCCCACTCTTCTGCACTGATCTCTGTGATATATCCAAAACGCCCCAAATTTATGGGTAATATTGGAACAGGATGATGAGCCAGTATCCGTGCAGTAAATAGGAATGTGCCATCGCCCCCCAGGGATATGGCACATTCAATTTTTTTTAGCTCTACCTTGGTGAAGTCGCTTTTATAATTAACGATTTGACTTTGGAAACCCTTGGGCAATAACCATGTCTTTATTTCCTGTGCTAAATCCTGAGCTTTTTTACTTTGATATTTATGAACAATTAATATTGACTGCAATGGAAACTCCTAAAACTATGGCAAACTGGCCAATACTTTGGATACTAATTCTGCATTTTGACTACCCATCATTGGGTATAAAGGAAATAACAAGGTACGCATGGATAGCTGTCTAGCCTTGGAACATAGATCCTGATCCCCGGTATATTCCAAGACAGAACCTGCAAAGGCAAGGGTGGTTTCCACATTCTTTTTTCTCGCATAAAGAGATACTTCTCTAGTAGGAGAATTCAAAACCAAAGGCAAGCTGTACCAAACAGATTCCCCACCCGGAGGCTGACGTAACAGCCGGTGTTTACCCCGTTGGACCGATCTAAGAAATAATTCACCCAGGGTTTTTCTTTTTTCTAAAAACATATCCAATTGTTCCAGTTGGACCAAGGCAAGGGAAGCATTCATATCGGGCAAGAAGGATTCTGCAGGATAATGGGAAGATAACTCTTCCAGATTTTTTTTAAATTTATCACGGGAGAATAGAAGGGTCCCCCCTCCCGAAGTAATAATGTGATTATATTCCATGGATAATAGAACTAAATCTCCAAAACTACCCAAGGGTTGTTCATTCCAGGAAGCTCCGAGACTTTGAGATAAATCCTCCACCAGAGGAATATCTAAAGATTCGACAAAATCCATGGGGGTTGCAAGACCCAGGGGATGGTTAACGATGATGGCTTTGGGATTCTTATCCATAAGTTGATTGATTGATTCGGTGGACATAACTGCGGAATCCTGTTCCACCTGGCAAAACAAGGGAATAAGTCCCCGTTTCTGCATTATTTGGTAATAAACAGACGGGGCCAGTGGAGAAAGAATGACATTGGCACCTTCTTCCAGATCCAATATTTCAAAAACCAATTCGATGCTTCTCTGATAATCTCGAAGAGCGATTCCGCCGGTACAATGAAATCGTTGGGCAAACTGAGAAATCAATTGATCGGACAGGGTTGAAGGACCTATCTGATCAGAAATAAGACAGGTTAATACAGAATCCATATCCCGTCTTTTTATACTGGGTTTAAATAGAGGTACTGACATGGGGATATTATATCAGGTTAATGAATGAATTTGTTGTAATTCTTCTGGATTAAATAATCTATTAATGTCTAAAAGAATTAAATACCCGCCATCTTCTTCTTGATATACACCCTGAATGTATTGAGCACCAATACCGGAAATCATTTGAGGAGGTGGTTGTATTCGATTACTTTCAACGGTGACAACCCGTAAAACCTTATCAATAATTACACCGATTTGAGAACTGCCCAATTTGATGATAATAAAACCGCTTAATAATTCTTCCTCTTCGGTAAGATGGGCCTTGGTTATTTGAAACCTCTTATGCAGATTAATTACAGGAATAATATCTCCACGGAGATTGAAGATACCCTCAATATACTTAGGAGCATTGGGAATAGGACGAACATCCTGAAGCCCATAAATTTCTTTCACATCCATTATATCAATGCCATAACGCTCTAAACCCAGCTGGAATGTAACCAGCTGAAGTCTTAAATCAAGATCACTCATTGCTTCCTCCAAGACTTATCCCTTACATTCTAAGAGTTCCAAGAGGAATCATCAACAATTCTTTTAAAATTTCTTTTCATTTAGGACCAGATCTGATTCATCTTCTCTTCGAGAGTCGCCAGGGTTACTGGTTTAACCAAAAAATCATCACAACCCAATGCAAGGGCCTTTTGAATATTATCATGCTGGCTTCTGGCTGATATTATAATTTTTTTACTTACCCAGGGATGTTCCAGACCCATGGTAAGCTCTATTTTTTTAATCTGTTTCATCAGCTCAAGACCATCAGAATCGGGTAATTCTATATCGATTGAGATAATATCGTAGGGGACACCCTGAGATAGAGCCTTTTCTGTCATTGCCAGAGCCTGTGTAGCATTGGTAGCTCCTTCAGCTTCACCCCAACGAGAGAACAACTTTACCATGCGGCTCAGCGCAACATATTCATCATCAACAACCAGAATCTTCATATATATAGAATAATCATAAAGACAGCACTTTATCAATGGATAAGGTTTAAAAAGTTCTAAAAATAAGTATGTCTACCCAATGGGGGGTTTTCATTTTTATGATCAAATCTATAATAGGCTCATGGAATTACAAAAAACTCATCTTAATCCACAACAGCGTAAAGCAGTAGAAACCATTGAGGGGCCTTTATTAATAATTGCCGGTGCGGGAAGCGGAAAAACCGGTGTAGTGACCTCCCGTATTGCAAATATGTTAAACCAAGGGATTCCCCAAGCATCTATTTTAGCCCTAACCTTTACAAACAAAGCCGCCAGAGAAATGGAAGAAAGAGTAAAATTATTAACAGGTAAAAAACTTACCAATCTTACAGTGTCCACCTTTCATGCCTTTGGAGTACAAATACTAAGAAAAAATGCCAAACATTTAGGATATAAATCCAATTTTACCATCTATGACAGCAACGACAGACTATCCTGCTTAAAAGAAGCCTCCAGAGAGCTGAATCTTAAGTATGAATTTTCTGAACTAAAGGAATTAAGTTATCTATTTTCAGATATCAAAACCGGAAGAAAGACCTGGGAAGTGGGTAACGACCAGCATCAGAAACTTTACCAGGAATATTTGGAGCATTTACAACTCTATAACGCTATGGATTTTGATGACCTAATCGTCATGCCCATAGAATTATTCCAAAAAACCCCCGAAGTACTGCATGATTATCAGCAGAGATACCGCTATGTCATGGTGGATGAGTTTCAAGATACTTCAACCATACAGTATCAATTGGTTTATCTAATAGCTAAAACCAACGGCAATATCTGTTGTGTCGGTGACGACGATCAATCAATTTATTCCTGGAGAGGGGCAAATTACGGCAATATTATTCAGTTTGAAAAGGATTTCCCCGATGTGATGGAAATAAAACTGGAAAGAAATTATCGCTCCACCGGCACCATATTAAAGGCGGCCAATTCCGTTATTGCCAATAATACCAATAGAAAGGATAAAGAACTCTGGACGGAACAATCGGAAAATGAAGTGACCATTAAATTCAGCTTCCCCGAAGATGACGATATGGAAGGCGACAGTATCGCCGAACAAATAAGGGAATTCCGTATAAACGATGGAGTAAAATACGGCAATATGGGAATACTTGTTCGAACCAACAGCCTCTGCAAAAGTCTGGAAGATAGTTTATTAAGCAATAATATTCCCTATACGGTTTCCGGCGGTACCAGCTTTTTCGAACGTAAGGAAGTAAAGGATATCATTGCCTATTTAAAAATAATGAATAATCCTGACGACGATATCAATCTATTACGGATTATCAACACCCCCAGACGAGGGATTGGTAAAGCAGCCCTTCAAAGCATTACCGCCCTTGCCGATCGAAAGGGAATATCACTTTATTCCTCCATAAGCGCCTTGGTATTTGCCGCAGATAGCCCTCTTAAAAAAAATGTTCAGGGTAATCTTGGTGATTTTATGGAATTGGTGGAAGAATTCAAGGATCGCTTTAAGGATAGAAACCTGGCAGCAACCTTAAGGGAATTTATCGATGAGATTGATTACTGGGGATATTTAGTACAGGAGTTCGCGGGAAACGACAAGGCTGCAAAATGGCGCTACGATAACCTTCAAATGCTTTGTGATTTTTTGGAAAAATGGGAAAAAAATCCGGATAATTTAAACCCCTCTTTACAGAAATGGCTCAATCGAATCACCCTAAATAGCCGGGATGACAACGAAACAGAAACCGGAAAGGTAAACCTGATGACCATCCATGCCTCTAAAGGTTTGGAGTTCGATATAGTATTTCTTGCAGGAGTGGAGGACGGAATCATTCCACATGCAAGATCAGTGGAAGAAGATCCGGCAAATATTGAGGAAGAACGACGTCTCTTTTATGTGGCCATTACCCGGGCACGTAAAAAACTTTTTATCAGTTCCTGTCAAATTCGTAGGACCATGAGAGATACCATCGAGTCGAGCCCATCACCCTTTCTGAAGGAAATTCCCACAGAATTGGTAGAAAATATAGAATCCATGCCCAAGGAAGATGAGGGAGTTATGGCGGACCGTGTATTCTCCTCTATGCCATGGCTTAGTAAAGAGGAAAATTAATTGATATCCTCAAGGTTGAATGGAGTGGATTGATATACATAATAGTTAAGCCAATTGCTGAAAAGCAGGTGGGCATGGCTTCTCCAACTGTTTTTAGGGATTTGAGCAGGATCATCCTGGGGGAAATAGTTTTGGGGAATCTGAGGGTTTAATCCCTTGTCCAGATCTCTTTCATATTCCCTTTTTAAAGTCAGCGGATCGTATTCTGAATGACCGGTGACAAAGATATTTTTACCGGCATGATCCAAAAGCATGTATAATCCGGCAACGTCGGATCGTGCAGCCACCAACAAATCTTCTATGCCTTCCACATCACTTAAACGCACCTCGGTGTGGCGGGAATGGGGAGCTAAAAAGACATCGTCGAACCCTCTGACCAGGGGGATTTGAGCTGCCATTATTTTATGATAAAACACACCGGATACCTTGTTGGTCACCGGGTGTTTAGGCACATCATAATGATAATACAAACCGGCCTGGGCTGCCCAGCAGATATGTAGAGTGCTGGTTACATTGTGGGTACTCCAATCCATAATCTCTGTCATTTCCTGCCAATAATCCACCTCTTCAAATTCCATATTCTCTACGGGAGCGCCGGTGATTATCAAGCCGTCAAATTTTTTGTTTTTAACTTCATCAAAGGTTTTATAAAAACTTTCCAGATGATCCTGCGAGGTGGTTTTTGACATGTAGGATTTTGTTCGTATCAATTCCACTTCCACTTGAAGAGGAGAATTGGATAAAAGACGGATCAACTGATTTTCCGTGGTGATTTTCAGAGGCATCAGATTGAGAATGAGCAAACGAAGGGGCCGGATATCCTGATGAGCCGCCCTGCTTTCAGTCATTACAAATATATTTTCTTTGGCCAAAACCTCAATGGCTGGTAGACCGTCTTGAATCTTGATTGGCATTACATGCTCCTTGCCGTCGCCCTCCGCCTAAAGGCTGGTGATGTAGGGATTATGCTTCTTCTCGTGAGCCACAGTGGTTTCTGGGCCATGACCGGGAAGCAGGCGGGTATCTTCGGGTAGGGTTAAGATACAGTCCTGAATGGATCTTGACAAGAGCTGGTCATCACCACCGGGGAAGTCGGTTCTGCCCACGGCTTGAAGGAAAATTAAATCTCCTGTCATACAGGCAGACTGGGCAGGCCAATGAATACTGACACTGCCTGGGCTGTGACCGGGAGTGAAAAATATATTCAACTTAAAATTTCCTAATTCCATGGGGCCCGAGACCAGGGGAATATCTATATCAACAGATTTGAATTGCTGGCCGGGTGGGGCCATCCAGGCCATTTTCTGGGGGTCACTCAGCAAAAAACCGGCTGCTTCATGAGAATAGATATTTATGCCCTCTTCTTTATACTGCCAGGCATCGAGGATATGATCCCAATGACCATGGGTTATGATTACGCCAAGGGGCTTGAGATGATGATGATGCCAATAATCTCTGGCTAAATCGAAGCTTTCCGGCGGGGCATCAATGATTACCGCTTCCCCATGGTCGTTGCTTAAAATATAACAGTTGGTGCCGTAGGGGCCGGCAGGTATGATTTCTATTTGCATGTTAAGAATTTAATTCTCCTTTATGTAAAAAGCAAGAAAATCTGAGTAAATTGTTCAGCCGATAACAGGGGAATCAACCATTTAAAATTCGATTATTTCCAGGGAATTTCCATAATTCATGTAAAATCCCCGGAAAAGAATGATCATCTATAATTGGTAC
>JAQICO010000091.1 GCA_027858495.1 Spirochaetaceae bacterium | reverse complement strand
CCATTGGATTATCCTCATTTCGAGGAGAAATTTATGGAATGGACCTATACCCTGGCCGATGCTATCCAGCTGATCATCCCCTGGGCCTGCATGCTTCTGCTTTCGGTGGTTCTTTTGGCTTATTCGGTATTGTATTCACATTTCCGAGAGCCTTCATATCTTTCAGGCTTGTTCATTTCGCTGGCTGCTTTTATTTATGTTTTTTGTGAAGCCATGGTGGTGGTATTGGGCTGGACCGATTATTATTTTATTGCTCCTTATTTTCATCGAATAGGTCAATTGACCTCCCTTTGGTTTACACCGGCACTGATGTATTTTGCCTTGACCAGCTGGAAGTTAAACACTTTTCTGAATAAAATCATTTCCCTCCTTGGTTATTTAGCTCTTGGGGTAGCCGGAATTGTTACTCTGACAGCCTTTATTTTACCTGACAGTTTTATTTCTTCTATGGTCGATCATACAAGGGTTGTTTTATCCCCCGGAGATTTTGGCAGGGGAACCCTAGGCTCCTTATATGGATTCAGGGATATCTTTTTTGGAAGCTATATTGTCTTCTTTTCGATTATCGCCATATCCCGACTGATCAGAGGACCCAGGGATTCTAAGCTCGTTTTTGTTTTGTCAGGTTTGCTTTTTGTCGTTTGGGGTGCTTTGGACGATATGCTCTTTTATCAGATCGGCAGAAATTTCTTTTTTAATTCCATTCGTTTTTCCAGAGTCTCGGTTGGTCTAACCTTGATGGTATTTTTATTTCTCACTGCATTGCTCAATGAATTTCTTAAGACTCAGCATGAGCTTGAAGAAACTTACTCTCAATTAAAGAAATCCGAAGAGAAATATAAAATCCTCAGCGAAGGAACAGATCAGGCAATATTTTCTCTATCCAGAGATCTGATGTTTGATTCCTATAATCAGCAGGCAGAACAGCTTTTTTCTCTATTCCATCATCATAATAAACCCTTAGGTGAAATATTAAGGCTTCAGACTCCGGAGAGTTCCCATATTCTAGCAGATACCCTGGAGGAAAAAATACAAAGTATTAAGGATAATGCCCAAACCTCCTTCCAATCTATTGTTAAGGATCCTCGTACCGGTGAGCCTCAGGAATATCAATTTCAATTCAATCCTATCCCCGGAGATCGTGGAGAGTACATCGGTCGTGCCTCGGCCATGGTTGCAAGCCGTCTATCCGGTTATGTGGAATATGAAAAATTGAAGCTTAACATCGATAATTACATACTGGTAATAGACGATGTCTCCACTCGTTTAACCCATGCATTACCCCGGTATTTTGATGCGGCTGAAGTAATGCATATAAAAATGGGTCTGCAGGAAATGATTATTAATGCCATAGAACACGGTAATTTGGGAATCAATTTTGAAGAAAAATCTATGGCCCTGGAAAAGGGTAATTATCGGGAATTGATTAGACAGCGTCAGAATCTATCTCCCTATAAAGAGAAAATGGTTAATATAGAATACATATTGACCTCAACCCATGTGAAATACCTCATTACTGACCAGGGAGAAGGATTTGATTGCAATCATACGTTGACCCATCTGAAGAAAAAGGTGGACGATGAAATGTTACCCCATGGCCGAGGAATAGCCATGACCCAGATAATCTTTGACAAGGTAACTTATAATAAAAAGGGAAATAAGGTTCTACTGGAAAAAAATCTTCATTAGCATTATTTTATATAGCATGATAAAAATTAAGACCCTTTGCACTATGAGCCTAGTGATCATGGTGAGCACCCTATATTTACAAGCTCAACCTCAGTTGCAGCCCCTGTCGCTTTACCCACAGGCGGCTCTTTGGGAAGAACCTCTGAGCACTCAGCAGTTGATGGAGTTGTCCTTTTACGCATCGGGAGTGGAGGAGCAGCAAATCCCTCTGTATATACAAAAAATGGAAGAGCAGCTTCTGCTTTTTTCTCAATATATGGATGAACAACCTTCGGATTTAGATCTCTACGATCAGGCTGAATTATTATTGCAATGGCTGCATGAACATATTCTGACCCGTTATATTGAAATTCAAACGCGTATGGATGTCTTACTAGATCAAGGTTCCTATAATTGTGTTTCTTCGGCGGTTCTTTATATGATTTTTGCCAGTCAGCTGGATTTACAGGTCCAGGGGGTGGAAACCCAGGATCATGCCTTCTGTGTACTAACTCTTCCTCAGGGAAATGTGGATATTGAAACCACCACCCCCTATGGCATTGATCCCGGCAGCAGGAAAGAGTTTACCGATGCCTTTTCTCACACGGGGTATAACTATGTTCCTCCTGGGAATTATAGGGATCGCACAATCAATAATCAGAAGCAGATGATCAGCCTCATTTTACAAAACCGAATGGCCTCTTTACAGCGGCATAACGACCACGAACCCGTGGTTAATCTGGCGGTTAACCGCTGGGTTTTATACCCCGATTCCAAGGCCCTGGCCGATCTGCATTCCGCTTTTGGTAATTGGGCTGCCTGGTTAAACGGAAGGCAGCGTTATCAAGAGGCCTTCGATTTTATTCTTCAGGTCTCCAGAGAATTTGATCTGCTCTCAGATAATCAGAATCGGCTTTATCAACTAGCTCATAACCGCTTAGCCCAGGAACTGCAAGATTCTGACCTCCAAGCTGCCAGGTTTTTTTTGGATAGTACCAATGGGGTTCTATTGCCCCAGGACCAGCAGAGCCTGGAGGATTTATATTTCCAGGAAGATCTTAAACGTTCCATGGAATCCAGCAGTTATTCCCAGGCACTGGAATTACTACACCAGGCCTGGCAGAATCAACGTATAACCCAACCAATTTATACTCGATGGCTATATTATTTGCACCAGAATCAGGCAGTGCTGCTGTCTCAGCAGGAGGGCTGGTATCAGGCTTGGCAGTTTTTAACCAATCTGCCCGAAGAAGAGGCATCACTTCCTCTGTTAAAAAACACCGCCCGGCAAATGCAGGATAATTGGGCCGCAGAGCAGCATAATTCATTTGCCCAGGCTTTTCAACATGAGGATTATTCCACCGCTCGGACTATACTGGAAGCAGCGTTGCTGCTGGATCCTCTAAATACCATGTTATTAAGGGATCTGCGGCAGATGGATCACGGAGGGTTTTGATGAGGAAGATTCTAGGTTATTATATTTTATCTTTGTGCTTAACCGGCCTGATGGCCGAGGATTTTCGATTAATCATCAATACCCAGATGGATTCAGAGGCACTGCATTTCTTTTTGGGAGATATATACCCCAATTATTCCTGGGGAGTACGTCGGCGGTCACCGGTGGATTCGGGATATTGGGAAGCCTATGTCCCTCCCCAGGCAATCCCTTCGGAATCCCTTCCTGAGCTGGGCAGTCAACGTAGCTTTTATTACGATGATATAAATGGACAGATTCTGCGTGTCCATGCTCAACTGGTCTACGCCATGGAACAGGGCAATTGTCTAATCTATGTGCAGAAAAGCGGCGCTATGAATAACTATGACTGGAATAGCCTGGGCAGCTGGTTTGAGCAAGAGATTTTTACCACGGTCTCTCAAGCCTTTGGAAAACCCGGAGATGTGGATGGCAATGATCGGGTGATCCTTCTTTTTTTCAAATTTCCCGATCATACCATGGTAGGATTTTTCTCCGATACAGACCTGTACGGCCGTTCGGTTTACAGTGCCTCAAATCAAGGTGAAATCCTCTATTTTAATCTTTCCGAGGGAGACCCCTTTTCTTCCCTGATGAAAGAGACCTATCCTCATGAGTTGCAGCATTTAATCAATGCCTCCCAACGATGGAACCGCTCCTTGGAGAATATGGAATTATGGATTGATGAAGGTATGGCGGAAAACGCCGCCTATATATTGCTTCAGCAGGTATCTCCCTTTCACATTTCCCAATGGAAGGATGAGGACAGCGAATTCTGGGATGGATTGTCCATGAACCAATGGAATAGCTCTCTGGAAGGCTATGCCTGGGCCTTTTTATTTATGCGTTATGTCGCTCATCAGGCCGGGACCGAGCAGATCTACGGGGATATTATCTTACAACCCCGGGGAAATAGCCGTTCTATCCTATTGGCCCTGAGGGAATACGGAGTAGATTTCGATAGTTTTGGAGATCTGCTGCAGGCCTTTTATCTGGCTCTGCTTTTTCAGGAAGAGCAAGGCATATACAGTTTAGGAATCGATCCCGGTGAACTGCAGCTACAACCTCGTTCCCCTGGATCGGAATTCCAAGGATTACTGCCCACAGCATCGGCGGTTTATCTTCCCCTAAAATCTCCAATGACTACTACAGAGTATCCCGAGTCTCTCCGTATCATCGATACACGAGATTACCGATAACCTGGGCGTTTCATTTTCTCGGTGGATATTATATTGATTTTTGGAATCATTAAATGTTAGTTTAATCTGCCCGGAAAATGGTGGATTCAATAAACTGTGTCAGATCTGAAGAAACTCTGACACTATTTAAAAAGGAAATACGGTCTATGGAATTATTGTCCCCAGCAGGGAATTTGGAAAAATTGAAATACGCCTGGCAATACGGTGCCGATGCAGCCTATATCGGTATGAAGGGCTTTTCCTTAAGAGCAAAGGCCGATAACTTCGGCGAGGAAGAGGCGGCCTATATCCGGCGTATCAAGGGTGATAAAAAACTCTACTGTGCCTTGAATATCTATTTCCATAACCAGGATCTAAAAGCCCTGGAACAGCAGATTGAGGCTTTTCAGCTCTATCCCTTTGACGGCTTTATAATCAGCGATCCGGGAGTTCTGCCTCTCATTCGAAAATATTTTCCCTCCACAGAACTGCATCTCAGTACCCAGGCCAATGCGACCAACTACCAGGCGGTACAGTTTTACGGAGATATGGGATTCAGCCGGGTGGTGCTGGGTCGGGAGGTTTCCCTGGAAGAAATCGCCCAGATCAAGGCCCGGGTTCCCCATGTGGAACTGGAGGCCTTTGTTCACGGTGCCATGTGTCTGGCCTATTCGGGCCGTTGTTTTTTAAGTGCCTGGATGGCAGGACGGTCGGGCAACGACGGCAGCTGTGCCCATTCCTGCCGCTGGAATTATAAGGTTAAAGGAGCTGGAGAAGAACAACTCCCCCGGGATCTATATTTGGAAGAAGAAGAGCGTCCCGGTGAATATTATCCCATAGAGCAGGGAGAAAATTTCACCACCATATTATCGTCCAAAGATTTGATGATGATCGATTACCTAAAGGAAATGAAACAGGCCGGAGTGGATTCCATCAAGGTGGAAGGCCGAATGAAATCCATCTATTATACCGCTGTGGTGACCCGGGCATACCGAAAAGCCCTGGATCTATTAGCGGGTAAAGAGGTTCCGGATTTTCCGGCCTATCGGGAGGAGCTGTTCAAGGTGAGTCATAGGGAGTTTTCCCAGGGCTTTTATTTTGATAAGAAGGAAATCGAAGCCCCCACGGAGATCTCCTATCAGCGGCAGTTTCTTTTTATGGGGGCTATAGGCGTTGAGCTTGAGAAGGGCCGTTTTGAACTGGACGTAAAAAATAAGATTCGCAAGGGATACCCCCTGGAGTATATCGGCCCGGATCTCCTCTTTAGAAAAGATGAAAATTATAAGATTTATAATGCTGCTGGAGAAGAAGTGGAGGAAGCCGACCACGGTAAGGTTTATAGCATCGTTCCTTCGGTTTCGGCAGCAGAGGGTTTTATAATCCGTATGAAAAAAATGGAATAGGTAATTTACCAACATCTCGTTTAGAGGTATGATTATCCAAGGGAGTTCAGTCTTGAATCGTTCAAAAACCATAGCGGTACAGCTCGGATATTTTGAAGGTATCCATACCGATGTAATATGGCCCTTATTTCAACGTTATATCCAGGAACGCGGGTATAATGCTCTCTTTTTGCCTGGCCGTTCTTTGCGTTCTCCAATACCTCTGGATTATCAATTCAACCGTATCTATAATTTTCTGCATCCTCAATGTGTCGATGGTATTATTTTTACCGCCGGTATGGATCATTTTACCAACCAGGAAGAGCAAATTCAGGTGATCAAGGAATTCGGTAATATTCCTAAGATCGCCATGGGAGCTGCCATTCCCGGTATTCCCAGCGTAAGTACCTCCAACCGGAATGGAATTCTCGGTGCCGTGGAACACCTTTACGATCATCATAAACGCAGGCATATCGCCTTTTTAAGCGGTCCCGGAGAGAGCTTTGAAGCCCAACAGCGCCGTTTGGGATACTTGGATTTTTTTAAGCAGCGGGGACTTGAGGTAGACAGCAATCTGATGGTTGAGGGTTTAGATTTCACCGGCGAGTCGGGTACCGCGGGAGTGGTGGAGCTGCTTCACGGTAAAAAATGCCATTTCGACGGCCTTGTCTGCTCCAACGATGATCAGGCCAAGTCCGCCTACGATGAGCTGATGAAACGGGGTTATGATATTCCTGGAGATATTTCTCTTATCGGCTTCGACGATATTCCCACTCTTAAAACCAACCGAATAGGTTTGTCCTCGGTGCATCAGCCCTTGGTTGAAATGTGTTTAAAAACCGCAGAATCTATGGATAAGATGCTTCAGGGGAAGGAAGTCCCCATGTTCACCGAGCTTCCTATCTCTTTATCCATTAGGTCCTCCTGCGGCTGTTATTCTGAAAACCTGAAGGATCTATACGATGTGACTCTCCCCAGAGAGAAATCCATCGAGGCCTCTGAATTCCCCAAGACTAGATTATTAAAATATTTTCCTTCTGAAGAAGACGGAATGGCTTTGCTTATGCTGCTGCAGCGATGGATGACCCAACTCCTTGAATCCCGGGATTTCCCCAATGATTCCAAGCACATCCTGGATGAACTGAACCGGGGACTTACCCAGGGGACCATGTCTCAGATGGGTGTAAAAAATTGGCATCATCTTTTTAATACTCTTATAGATTGGATTTACCGTTATCCCCTCAATCAGGAATCCTTTCGTTTGTTCAGCGATTTTTTTCAAAAGGTGCGTATTCTTATTTCCGAGAAGCAATCTGTAATGGATAATTTAAAGATGGAAGACAGCTTTCGGCACAACGAGGTTCTCCGTATCCTTTCCCAGCGTTTTATCTTTACCAGCGACTTTAGTCAGATCGAATACGCCCTTAAAGAATCCCTGTCTGGCTTGGGAATCCAATCCCTTCATATCATGCTTTTTGAGGGAGAAATGGATGAGGAAAGAGCCTTTTATATGGCTTTACCCCATTATTCCCGACCGGTAATTTCAATCTCTCCTCCTGGGGAGGCTGTATCTGCAAAACGCCGTTTCCCTACAAAAAAATTAATGAGTAATTCCATGAAGGGCAATGGGCGATTCAGCTACATCGTATTACCTCTTTTCCAAACCGAGGAAATGCTGGGATATATACTTATTAAGCCCGGTCCTGATTCAGGAGGATTTTATTCCAATCTATTATATCTTTTAAGCGGTGCTATGAAATCGGTGGTCCTTTATCAATCCCAACAGGACTACCAGAAAAAGCTTAAAAAAACGTTGAAGCAGTTGGAAAAATCTAATAAAAAACTAATCGAACAGAACCGTGTAGATGCAGTCACCACTCTATATAATCGCCGAGGATTTTATTCAAGGGCAGAAAATAATCTGGAATTGATTAGTCGAATGCATAAAAAAGCCCTGCTATTCTACGGCGATCTGGATGGATTGAAGCTGATCAACGATACCCTGGGACATCAAGCTGGTGATCAAGCTATCATTGGAGCGGCCTGGGCGTTGAAACAAACCTTCCGCAGCACCGATATTATCGCAAGATTTGGTGGAGATGAATTTGTTGTGATGACCATGGATGTTGAAGAGGATAATCTGAAGGATATTTTTTATAGACTGAATAAAAACCTAAAACTGATTAACAAAGAAATAAGTAATTTTCATATCAGTTTAAGTATGGGGTATGTATATGTGGACCCCAGCAAAGGTCACCAGACTATTGATGATCTTCTGCATTTAGCTGATAACAAACTCTACCAGGAGAAGCAGCGGAAAAAGGGCAAACGCCTTTCTCTGGTTGGATTGGAGAACTCCAAATGATGAATATCAGTACGGTTATGATTCTCATTCTTCTGGGTGGATGGTTGTTTTCCAGGCTGTATAAAATGATTGGATTACCGCCAATTTTAGGAATGGTGGTATTCGGGGTATTGGGAAGTGTTTTTCTTACCCAATGGGTTCCGCCCATTTTATGGGAGCTGACAGCTTCTTTAAAATCCTTCGCTCTGATCGTCATTTTATTACGCGCCGGATTGGGTATAAGTAAGGGGATTATGGGTAAAGCGGGAAAGACCGCCCTTTTTATGGCCTTTATTCCCTGTTTGCTTGAGGCCTTGGCTCTCATTCCAGCCCTGCATTATATTTTCCCCTTGGATTGGATTCAATCCGCCATGACGGCCTTTATGATTTCTGCAGTATCCCCTGCGGTTATCGTTCCCTCCATGCTCAACCTTATAGAACAGGGCTACGGAAAAAAACGCGAGGTTCCATCCATCGTGCTTGCCGGGGCTTCTTTGGACGATATTGTGGCCATTACCCTCTTTTCCAGTTTCTTGGCGATTTTGACAAAAACACAACAAGGCTGGGGGAGAACTATTATCGAGTTACCTCTGTCTGTGTTAGGAGGAGTAGCCCTAGGTCTGGTTGCAGGTTTTATGCTGGTTCATTTTCTCAAGGCTTACCATGAAAAAATTCGTGCAACCGAGAAAAGTCTGATTTTACTCACCCTGGGAATGCTTATGGTTCAGGTAGGCGAGCTGCTGCATATAGCTTCGCTGCTTTGTGTTATGACCATTGGTTTTGTCATTCTTTTAAAAGCTGAGCCAATAGCCCATGAATTGTCTAAGAAATTTGCCAAATTGTGGATCTTTGCTGAGATTATCCTCTTTGTCCTCATTGGATTATCCCTGGACATCTCTGTGGCCTTGGATGCGGGATTAAGGGGACTACTGGTAATAAGCTGGGGCTTGATTTTTAGAATGATCGGGGTCTTTATATCCACTTTAGGTTCTGATTTAAATCCCCGGGAACGGCTTTTTTGTGCCTTAGCTTATCTGCCTAAGGCCACCGTTCAAGCAGCCTTGGGAGGGGTCGCCCTATCATTGGGACTGCCCAACGGCCAACTGATTCTGGCTCTTGCTGTACTTTCCATTGTTTTTACTGCTCCCTTGGGTCTTTTTGCCATACGGATATTTGGACCAAAACTATTGGATGTCTCCGATGACTTTACCCCATGACCCGTAATTTTAAAGCAGAGCTAGTCATCTTAAAATCTTGGCCCATGAAGGAAACACATCGTTCTCTTAAAGCATTATCCCCCCAGCTGGGCTTGATAAGCCTGATTCAATTCGGTGGACAAAGCAGTAAAAAAGGCCGAAGAAAGGGCGCTGAGAGTTTTTGTTACGGCCTGGGGCAATTGTATAAAGAACCACGCTATGAGGGATGGCAGCTCAAGGACTTTCAATTGATCCATGGTTTTCAAGAGAACCGGGAAGATCTGAAAAAAATCTACATCCTGTCGCTCATGGCTGAAACCATGCTGATTACCCACGGGGGCGGAGGCGATTCCATCAGGGCATTTAACCTGCTGAAGGACAGTTTTTCCCTTTTAGAGAAGGCCGATGAGGATTCTCAGTCAGACCGTGTTCTGATTCGCTATATTTTGAAATTCCTGGATCTGCTGGGTCTGGGGGACTTTTATAATTGTTGTAGCACCTGCGGAAGAGGGCTTATGGATTCGGAACCCCTTTTTTACGATGGTGACGGATCTCATTGCTGTCCCCACTGTGCCGGTCAAAATATGATGCCCCTTGCTCCCGGTGCCAGAATCTTTTTACAGCGTATTAGTCAGGGGGAGCCCGAGTTGATCTTTAGGGTTTCTCTGACTCAGAATCTCCATATCACCCTTAAGGACTGGATGCTTTCCATGTTGCAGCACCATATGCCCAGGGCCCTTAAAACCTTACAATCCGGTGGAATATTCCTATAGTACCGGCTTCCTGAAGATGAGGACGCCAGTTGGGCTAATCAATAGTAGGGGAGGTTCTTGCAAAAAGTTCCTTCTAGGCTGATAATCAAAGGAGGAGAGCCCTATATGAGAATGACCGATATTATCATGAAAAAGCGAGCCGGAGAGGCCCATAGCCCCGAGGAAATTAAGTTTTTAATCCAGGGATACGTCAGCGGGGAAATTCCGGAATATCAAATCTCTGCCTGGTTAATGGCGGTCTATTTTCAATCCATGAGTTTTACCGAAGCGGGCTATCTGACCCGCAGTATGATAGATTCCGGCAAAGTTTTTCATCTTAAGGGGCTCAAGGGGCCCTTGGTGGATAAACATTCCACCGGTGGTGTGGGCGATAAACTTTCTCTGATTTTAGCACCCATTGCAGCGAGCTGCGGCTTGCAGATTCCCATGATGAGTGGCCGTGCCCTGGGACATACCGGAGGTACTCTGGATAAACTGGACAGCATCAACGGATATTCCACCGCTCTTAGCGAGAAGGATTTTCAGGAAATCATTAAAAAATGTGGTTTCGCCATGACCGGTCAAAGTAAGGATGTGGTTCCCGCTGACCGGCTTATGTATGCCCTGAGAGATGTTACCGCCACGGTGGAATCCATTCCCCTGATTACTGCTAGTATCATGAGTAAAAAATTCGCCGAAGGAGCCCAGTCTCTAATCTTTGATGTAAAATGCGGTTCCGGGGCCTTTATGAAAACCCAGGATGATGCCCGTGCCCTTGCAGAGAGTTTGGTTGAAACTGGACGAAGTCTCGGCAGAAAGGTGGTGGCGGTTATTACCGATATGAACGAACCCCTGGGAAAAATGGTGGGAAATTTTTTAGAGGTGGAAGAATCCATTCTTGCATTGCAGGGACAAGGCCCCGAGGACGTTATGGAGGTAACCTATCGTCTTACAGCCTGGATGCTGGTGGCCGGAGGAATTTGTACTACCGTAGAAGAAGCGGAAACTCTCTGTCGAAAAAAAATACACTCGGGAGAAGCCCTGCAGGCCTTTTTGGAAAATGTAAAACTCCAGGGGGGGGATCCTGAAGAGCTGCTGGCCCAGGTGGGTAAACGGAGAAGTAAATACTCCAGGGATATTTTGAGCGGCCGGACGGGCATTATTCAAAGCATCGACAGTTTTGCCGTCGGCCTGGCCGGAGTAACCCTGGGGGTAGGAAGAAATAAAACCGAAGATCCGGTGGAACCCCTGGCCGGCATCGAATTTCATAAAAAAACCGGGGATAGGGTGAATAAATCCGAAAGGCTGTGTACTCTTTATGGGGAAGATCCTGATCTTTTAAAAGAAGCCGCCCGGGTCGTAGAGAATTCTATGGTCATTGAAGAAAGCTCCACAATTAAAAAGAATAAACCAGCTAGTCTCATCCTGGAGGAAATAACTGCATTATGATATGGAATAAAAAGAAAATCTCCCCTGGAGCTGTAAAACAGATGGCCCAAAATTATGATATGGATAATCTATCGGCATCGGTGTTATTGCGCAGGGGGATTGAGAAACCTGAGGATCTCTGTTTCTTCCTGGAAAAGGATCTGCGTTTTATGCACAATCCCTTCTTGTTTAAAGAAATGGAAATCCTGATAGACCGAATAAAGGTAGCTGCCGAAGAAAAGGAGATCATACTGATCTTCGGAGACAGAGATGTGGACGGTATCACCTCAACGGTTATGATGATGGAAGCTCTTAGGGAATGGGGGCTCATCCCCCAGTGGCGGGTCCCTCAGGGGGATGAGCCCTATGGCCTGACCGAAGAGGCTGTAAAGGATTTTGCCGAGCAGGACGGAAGTCTGATTATCACGGTGGATAATGGAATCACCTGTCATCATGAGATTGAAGTGGCGGCATCCCTTGGAATCGATGTAATAGTGCTGGATCACCACGAACCCCAGCAGGAATCCAGGCCGCCTGCTCTGGTTGTGATCAATCCCAAACTCCAAGACTGCGGATATCCCTTTAGAGATTTAGCGGGCTGTGGTGTGTGCTCTCGGGTAATTTGGGCCTTAAATTTCAGCCGCAGTGAAATATATAATCAGAGTTTTATTCTGCTCCACAGCTTGAAGGTTGACGATGATGTGATTCTACAAGCACAACTCCTCTGCAATCTTTTACCGGGACAATTTATGGAAATCCGAGCTTCTCAAGGAGACTCCGGCCGGCAGGCCATGGCTCAATTTCTCCAAGGGCAGCCCTTGGTGGTTTATGAGGCAGCTTCGGTTTTGCAGGCATTGAAGGACTTTTTTGGACCCCACAGTGAAATCTCCCTTCAGGAACTGGCCCCTCAATTGGCCGAACTATCACCAACCTTCCGGGGTAAAACTCTTGGCGAACTGGAACAACGTAGCAGAAGCAGGTTATACCGCAGGGATAATCAAGTGATGGATACCCTGGTCAGCCTGTTTATCACCCAGCTGTTCCACCGGGAAAATACCCTGTTTCAGGGGTGGTTAAAGTCTATGGATTTAGCCGCCTTGGGTAGTATTGCCGATATGATGCCCCTGAAAAATGAGAACCGTATCCTGGTTCGCCGTGGGCTTGAACAGCTTAACCGCAGTGAAAGAAAGGCCATTCAGGAAATAAGAATCCGGCAGAAACTCCTGGGAAAACCCATCAATGCCAAGGTTGTCTCCTGGTATATCAGTCCATGGATCAATTCCGCCGGCCGGATGAAGCAGGCCCACAAAGCCGTGGCATATCTCTTGGAGGAAGAGGATTCAACACTTCAAGGCCTGGCCGAGGAGATTTCCCAATTAAACCAGCAGCGCAGAGAATTGGGTGAAAAAAGCTGGAAGGACCATATCCAGGAAGCCGAGGATTCCAAGGAAGCTCTGCATCAAAAGATGGTCATGGTTACCGCTGACAATATCCCTCGGGGAATCACCGGTATTCTGGCTACTCGGTATTATCAGTATTTTCATCTGCCCGCCATGATCATTTCCCGCCAGGGGGACAGTCTTTCTGGGTCCATACGAGGTCCCAAGGGATTCCCTATTCAGGACTTTTTAAGCGAGCTTTCTCCCCTACTGGACGATTGGGGTGGGCATGAGTTTGCAGGAGGATTTGCATTATCCCTTCCTAATTATGAAGCCATGCGCAGAAAGGCCCGGGGATTTTTACAGCATTGGGAAATGCAGGAGGTAGAAGAGGTCTTAAATATCGATGCCGAGCTTCCCCACAGCTTCCTCAATGAAGAGCTTTTTGAATTGGTTCAGCGCTTTGCTCCCTATGGAGAGGATTTCCCCCCCCTGCTTTTTTGTGCCAAGGGACTATTGGTGGAAAAGGTTGAGCTGGTAGGCCGTGATTCCAGTCATGTCAAGCTATTGCTAAAAACCGACGATAATATACGGTGGCCCTGCATGATTTGGAATGGAGTGGACCGCTATAAAAAGGATTTTTCGTTGAATGACCATGTGGATCTTTTGTTTCATCTGGAAGAAAATTATTTCCGATCCCAGAGAACCCTACAGATGGTCCTAAGGGATATAAAGAGGAGCTGACTTGAAGTCATTATTTATTTTTTCACTCTGTTTCGCTATTTCGACACTTCTTGGGGCCTATGATTTTTTTGCAGAGGACTTTGTTCCTCCTGGCGAAATTTACCCTATGTTGCTCTTAATACAGGAGGATCAGCAGCTAATTTCCGCAGAGCTGCAGCTCAGTAATCCTGAAGGAGATGTCATTTCCCAGACTCAGTTTTTTCCCTATCCTCTGGAAGGTTATCCGGGATTGTGGGTGGCATTACTTGGCTTAGGTCCTGGCATCGACCCTGGAATGAAGGTTTTAGATGCCCAGGTGGAATTGCAGGATGGTCAAATCTATTTTAGAAAAAGACTGATGGTCACCCAGAGAGATTTCGATATCCAGTTTGTTAAACTTGACGATAAGCTTACTCAAATCCGCAGTGAACCTTCACCTCGAAAAACCCAGGAATACCGGCAGCGTTGGTCGGTAATTTCTTCCTTTAACTTTGAGGATGTTTATCATGAGGAAGCCCTGACTTCTCCTTTAACTGGAGACTATATAGTCACTACCCCCTATGGGGCTCGCAGGACCTATGAATACAACGACGGCAGTCAAAGCGATACACTGCATTGGGGGCTGGACTGGGCCGCACCCCTGGGCACGGCGGTTTATAGTGTGGCGGCTGGAAGGGTCAGACTGGCCCAGGAAATGCTGGTCACCGGAAATACACTGATGATTGAACATCTTCCGGGAGTCTATTCCATCTATTATCATTTGGATACTCTGGAGGTGCAGCAGGATCAGCTGGTCTCCGCTGGAATGGAATTAGGCACCATGGGAGAGTCCGGCCTGGCTACGGGCAGTCACTTACACTGGGAAATTCGTGTCTCAAAAGTTGCGGTGGATCCCGGGTATTATTTGGACCATACACTGCTTGACAAAGAGTGGATAATCAGTAGACTTAACGGCACCAACTAACAAAGGGGGTGATTTATATCGCCTACGTAAGAATAGGAGACGATGAGATTCTTGAGAAAGCACTCAAGCGTTTTAAGCGTCAAGTGGAAAAAGAAGGTATTATTCGTGAGTTCAAAAAAAGAGAGTACTTCGAAAAGCCCTCCACCATTAAAAACCGAAAGCAGAAGGCTCTGAAGCGAAAGCAAGCCAAGAAGCTGAGAAAAACTCAGGGCGGCAAGGTTTACTAGGCCTTTGCCTCTATAAAGAGAAAGCTATTTGTCCTTGGACAGATAGCTTTTTTTTCGCTCCTCCATCTGGAATAGGAAGGATGTTCGTTTATATATATTTGACAATCGCTATTATTTTTTTACCTCTTGTCCTTTGGTTTTGTTTTAAAAAAAGACGAATTCAGAAAGGCTGGCGCAGAGATTTAACCCATCTTATGGAACAGATGGGATTTGACTATGTGGTCTTTGATATCCGTTCCATGGAGGAATATATTTCTGAACATATTCTTGGGGCAGTACACTTCCCCATGGAGCAGATTGAATACCTGCCTATTGAAGATCTTTTTATACATATCTTTATCTATGGAAATCGAAGAGAATACAGCGATAAAGCTTACTGTTATCTTCACGATAATGGTTATTTTAACGTCTACGACCTGGGGCCATATAAACTCTGGAAAGGCTTGAAAGAGTCGGGAAGGGGTATGGAAATTCAGGATTTTACCAAACAACTTGAAAAAAAAAAGGAACAGGAAAAACTATGAATGCCTATCAATTGATACAGCAGGACCAACTTCAGGAATTTAAAAGTGGGGGCAGCCTGTATAGACATACAAAGTCAGGTGCACAAATTTACCATATGGCCAACCAGGATAATGAAAACAGCTTTGCCTTCAGCTTTCATACACCGCCACCCGATGACAGTGGTGTTCCCCATATTTTAGAGCATACAGTACTTTGCGGTTCTGAATCCTTTCCTATTAAAGATCCCTTTATCACCCTGTATAAGGGAAGTATGCATACCTTTCTCAATGCCTTCACTGCTCCTGAATTTACCGTGTATCCTGCCAGTACCGTGGTGGAAAAGGATTTTTTTAACCTGATGAGGATCTATGGGGATGCTGTTTTTTTCCCTTTGCTGAGAAGGGAAGCCTTCATGCAGGAGGGGCATCATGTGGGGCTGGATGAACAGGGCAAGGCCCAGCGTGTGGGAATTGTTTATAATGAAATGAAGGGGAGTTATTCCTCCCATGAGTCCCTGTTGGTCGAACATAGCTTCAGGGCCCTGTTTCCCGGTGACCCTCTTTCTAGAGATTCCGGTGGAGATCCTGGATATATTCCCGATTTAACCTATGAACAATTTGTGGATTTCCATAAAAAGCATTATCATCCCTCCAATTGTAGAATCTTTCTATATGGAGATATCCCTGTACAAAAGAGTCTGGATTTTTTGGATAAACATTTCCTAAGCAGATTTGAATCTGCAGAACCACCCTTGCCGAATAGGGAGATTATCCCTTGGAATAAACCGGAAATCATGGAATTTCCTGCACCCAAGGGGGAGAGTGACGGTTGTTCTCATAGTGTCAATTGGTTATTATCCCCAGCTTGGCAACCCGAAGAAAGAGTGGCTCTTCAAGTGTTAGCTCAAATCCTTATGGGCCATGGAGGATCTCCTCTTCAAATGGCCATTCAACAATCTCCTCTGGGAGAAGATCTCTCTCCTGTCAGCGGTCTAGAGCTGGATGTGGGGCATATCCTTTTTACCCTGGGGATCCGCGGTTCCGCCAGAGAAAACGCTCAGGCCTTCAAGGAATTGGTCTTCAATGAGCCGCAGAAGCTCTGTGACCACGGAATCTCGGATGAGCAAATTAATGGAGCCCTTGGTCTGGTGGAATTCCGTGAGAGGGAAATCCGGGGAGGTACTCCTCTGGGGCTACGTTTGATGGGAAGACTCAGCCGTTCCTGGAATTATGGAGAAAATCCAATTCTGGGGCTCAGTTTTGAAAAACCCTTTGCTCGGCTTAAAAAACAAGCTCAGGATCAGGCCTTCTGGGCTGCTCTGATTAAAAAACATTTCCTTGATAATCCTCACCATAGCCTGGTAACCCTGTATCCCCAGGAAGATTATCAGCAGAAACAGCGTGAAAAGGAAGAGCAGGCGGTCAATCAATGGGTCAGCAATCTGGATGATAAGGCTCGTGAGAATTGGGAAATATCCTTAGTAGATCTTAAGACCTTCCAGCAGGAAGAAGATGATCCTGAAATATTAAAATCCATTCCCTTTTTAACCAAAGAAGAAATTCCCAAAGAGGTCAGTAAAATCCACTTTGAAAAATTTCAGAAACTAGGCTTTCAGTGGTATGAACAAAATCTTTATACCCGAGGGGTTAACTATTTGGATTTAGGTTTTTCTTTGGATGATTTTAACCTGGAAGAGCGTCTCTGGCTGCCATTGTTCAGCCACTGCTTCAATGAATTGGGAACAGAAAATTACAGCTACGACCAGTTGGCTCAGCAAATAGCTCTGGATATGGGCGGAATTCATAGCTCTCTTGTCTCGGGGACCCCCCTGGGGCACAAAGGTGGACGTAACCATTTTGTAATCCGGATGAAAATGCTTAAAGAGCAAATTTCACCGTCCCTTGAACTACTGAGAGAAATACTCTTTAAAAGGGATTACAATCAGGAAACCCGTCTAAAAGAGCTGCTTCTTGAGTTTCGTAATGACATTCGTACCTCCCTTATTCCCAACGGTTCTGGTTACGCACTTACCCGGGCCGCAGCTCCTCTGAGCCAGGGTACTCTTATGGATGAATTCTGGTATGGAATAAGTCAGTATCAACATATACAAGGGGCTTTGGAACAGTGGGAAAACCACGGGTCTGAAACACTTATTAGGGAATTTCAGTCTCTTTCACAGAAAATATTTGTTCGCCTAAAATGGGTTTCTCTTTGTTCTGAGGGTAGTAACTTATCCTATTTACAACACGAAGTAGAAGATGAATTACGAACTTGGGTCATTGAACCTGTTGGAGAGTCGCAGCATATTCAGGTGGATTTTCCTGCTATACAGGCATTACAAGTGCCTGCCACGGTGAGTTTTACCGCTGGGGTTACTCGTGCAGCAGCTCTGGATTCTCCCTCCTATGCCTGTGAGCTGGTGATCAGTCAGCTGCTGAAGGCTGGTTATCTCTGGGAAAATATTAGAATGAAAGGCGGGGCCTATGGAGCCTCGGCCGGGGCTTCGGGTTTAGAGGGATATTATTTCTTTTCCTCTTTCAGAGATCCCCGGGGGCATTTAAGTTATAAGGATTACCGTAGCGGATTGGAATATCTAAAGAAAAATGTGACACAGATGGATATCGATTTAGCCCTTATTGGACTGGTTGGCAAGGATTTAGCCCCTCTTTCTCCAGCTCAGAAAGCGTCCATGGCGGTTAAAAGGGATTTATATTTTATCAGCGATGAACTTCGTCAGAAGAATCGGGATCGTCTTCTTTCTCTGACGGTGGAAGATCTTCAATCAGCTCTGGACGATTTACTGAATCGTTGGGATTCTCAACAGCGTCTGGTTCTTCTTGCGGGGAAAGAGCATATTGAAGCGGCTCTGGTTGATTATCCTGATTTTCATAAACATTCTTTAGAATTGCAGGTTTGATCCTTTTTTCCGGATAGATATTTCGATAAAGCAGGGCAGAGAATAACAAATATTGGGGAAGATAAAAAAGAATGATTCCTCCGTTCTCCTGGCCTGTTTTTCGAAAAATATCTATTAGAAGAAGTGAAATGGCCGACAGAGTTAAGAAATAGATCGAGACTTTCAGGGCTTTCTTTGTCCATTTTTTTGGATGGTTGATGAAGAAAATACAGAGCAGGTTTAAGGGAGAGCTGAATAATAGATTGCTATTATGAAAGGTCACATGATGGTCCGTAAAAAAGCTCATGAAAAAGAGCATTGAGCCGGGCAGCCCTGCAAGCAGCATGGCGGTTATCCATGTGAAATTGCCCCAGAAAGGGCGTTCCCTGATACGGCTTACTCCTATAAGAATAAAAAACACCAACATAAGAAGGGTGCCCCAATAAAGGGTTTTTCTCCACATTGGTGGTGCTTCGTCGGGAATTATGGGTAGATGATCCCCCGCTTGGGAAAGAACCTCGATATCCTTGATTACTGTATTCTCTTCGTTAAGCATCATTAGACCCCTTTCTAACTCATGGGGAAGATACATGGCATCCCATAGACTGATGGGAGCATCGGGATAGGGGCCTTGAAGGTAGTTTAATAAAAAATCCATGGGAAAATAGGAATAGCTGAATCGTCGGAATTCTTTACGGTAGGTTGTGGATGCTATTTCGTCGGTGTAGGCTTTCAATTGTCCATCCAGGGCAATATCCAAATAATCTCGTATTCGGGTGGAACAGTTATCTTCAAAATGATCATAAAGATAGTTTTTGTTCTCCGGGGATACGTGATTTTCCAAGGTCCAATAAAGCTCTTGAGCATTTTCTTGAGGTATATCCAGGGTTATTATATGAAGATCTCTATTTTCAGGAATAACATAATTTATGTAAAGTTGCGAAGGGACCTTAATCCCCTGATATATAAGACGCCCCATGGCAAAATTGCGGTAGAAACTTTCCTCTTCAAAGGAAAAATTTCCAAAATCATAGAAATAGGATCTATTACTGTTGCTGTCTTCCATTATTATTCCTGTATGACCCCACCAGACGTAGACCTGCGGACCTGGTCCCAGCACTAATAATTTAACATTCCAGTGACTGTTCACTCGGTCTGAAAAAACTGCGGTGACACACAAAAAGAATAATATTAATAACAGTAATAACTTTTTCATAACACCAGCCAACATACAATCACAATTACCAATTGTCTATAGCAAATAAAAAAACTTTAAAAAAAGAGGATTTTTGCTCGACTAATCCCCAGTAAGTGCTATAATCAATGCCAGAGCTTCCGAGCTCCTTTTTTATGACTCAATTCAAGGAGAGATGTATGGCTGAAAAAGAGACCCTGGTCATTGCTTCTAAAGTAAAGAACTACATTAAGTCTACCAGTGAGATGAAATGTTCTGCTGCTGTGATCGATGTACTTTCTGACAAGGTTCGAGAAATGTGTGATGCCGCCGTTGCCAGCGCACAGGTTGCAAAGCGTAAGACTGTACAGGATAAGGATTTCTAAATCCTCCTGTATCTTTAAGAAGGGGGGAGAACCCCCCTTCTTTTTTATTACCAATTCAATTCCAGATAAATCTTATTAATCAAAGTGTCACGATGTATCTCTTCAGGTATATTCATCTCCAGTAGTGTCTCCATACATTTTAATGCATCGTCCTTTTTATTAAACTCTTTGTGTATGTAGCTTAGTGCATAGAGTGTGCGGAAATCCCCGGGCTGAAGCTCATAGGATTGTAATAACAGCTCATATCCAAGTTCTTTTTGTCCTCGAACTCCATATAATACGCCAAGATTTCTAAGGATTGATGGGTTCCGATTCTCAAGATCCTGGGCTCTTCGCAAATTACGATAGGCTCCTCCATAATCCTTCTGCCGGAAGCAGGCGCAGCCTAGAGCTTCCCAAGCCTGAGCATCGTTCTGTACGAATTGCAGGTAATGTTTCAAGGAACGGACAGCCTGGCTGTTCTCTCCTAATTCTGTATAAACGATCCCAATATGGGATATAGCCTTCAAATTATGAGGATCTTCTTCCAGTAGACTAAGTAGTATTTCCTTGGCCTTTTGATATTCTCCGACCAACATTAATCCTTCAGCATCTTTGAGACTTATCATCTTTTATCCTCTCTATTTCGTTAACCCGGATTTTACCGTCACACCCTGCAATCTGCCTAATTTACCAGTTATGGCACCTAGTTGATCACTGTTTGATTCAACTATAAGGGTTATTACAGAAATTCCTTCTTTCAGTCCGGGTAACCCCATCCTTCCAAGTACTATTTCGCTGTGAGTGCTGATTATTTCCTGTACCGCCTTAGCGGAGACCCATCGGTCTTCCAGCAGTATTCCGATAAATCCTATTCTTTTATCCATCATTCTAATTTCGGAATATCTTGGCCTTCTGTTGAGTAATATGTTGCTATAGCTTTGATTATTCAATACCGATGATATATATTGATTATTGAGGTTACTGTGAAAAAATACATCTGGATAACATACATCATAATATTCATCTCTTTTTCCCTGGGGGCCCAACAGGCAAATGAAGAATCCATACCAGGGGATGCTGGTATGATTTTCTCCTCGGGAATTGATTTTGCTCGTTATATTCTTAAAGGAGATTCTGCTTGGGATACTCTTCAGCTTTATTCTGCCCAAACCATGGTAACTTTTATTCTACCTATTGAAGAAAGTGATGGAAATTCTGCGGTATTAACCTTTGGGTATCGACAGCCTTTTTTCGCAAAGATCGACCAGTTGGATGGAGATCTATACACTGTCGAAACAGGCAGCAGTTCTGGTTTCGTTGGGTTTTACAGTTTCTCCGGGATTTTGATAAAAAGAAAAATCTATCCACTAGACTTGGTGTTATCCCTTGGTCCCGCCGCTGATTTTTATTATGGAAACGACCGATATTTAGGATCTTTGTCCCTAGAGGCAAAGGGGTATATTTCGGTTCCAATGAATCATTTTTTAAGTGCTGGGATAGAAATTGCCTGCGGTTATGACTATTGGGGGATCCATAATATGGGGGATTCCACCAGGTATTCCGGTGAAATTCAATACGGTTTAGGGCTTCAGACCAACGCATTTATTGCGATACGTTATTAATTTTATCCTGTAACGCTAAAAATTCTTCCCTTGAGATTTCGACGAATGATCCCTTCAGAGGTCCTCTGGCGATAAGTATGCCATTGTCTGAGTCAATTTTTAAAGGTAGAAATTCTCTCATATAATTTTGAATAATCACCAGATCTTCCCTTGCTCTATACCATTCTTCTTCTCTAAGGCTGTTTTGGGTAGAATTATTATCGTCAAGGTATAACCAAAGACATTTCCCCTGGGCTTGCAGGTTAAGATAGAGCTGTCCCTCTATGTCCGTTGATTCAGGAGTCCAGGTCCAATAACTTTCTTCCAGAGATTGACCCCATAGCATGATATTAATACATAAAAGTGAGACTAGGATTATCTTTTTTCTAATATTTGCTACAATTAACACCAATAATAGTATATAGCGGTACTGGTTGTTTAAACAAGGCAGTAAACAATAGCTTTACCGCTCTTGCTAATAGACTGGCCTCATGATATAATATTACCTGGATTTTCCATAGTTTTTGGCCTAGAGGAGCATCGCTTACAATGAGAAAGGGAAGAAACCGCTTTACCATAATGATTGTACCCCATTCTGAACGGAAGGGGCTGAGTTTCGATATATCCTTTTGGGGAATGCTGTTCTTTCTAACTCTTTTTGTAGCCTTGGCCTTTGGCTTTTTTATGTTTACCATCAATTATTCAGATAAAAATAGAGATCTTGCTCTGCAGGGACGTGACCTTGACGAGGCAGAAGCCAGTCTGGATGCGGTTTTAGATGAAGTTCATTCTTTAGTTCAGGCTGCCGGTAGTTTTGAACAGGCTCTTGGGGGGGCTTTAAATACCCTGGGTGTTGAAGGTGCAGAAGGGAGCCTCATTCTGGATACTTCGGGAGACCTCTCCTCATTGATCAATGCCCGAAGGGCCGATGAGAATTCCTTTAATGAAATTGTAGAGTTGAAGAGATTAAAGGCCACATTAACTTCCTCGGTAAGTTCATTGGACAGTATCAGTAAGATCATAAGTAATCAGAGAGACTTAATGGCAGATATCCCCAATATCTCACCAGTAAAAAATAATGCTGGATATGTTTCTCAATATTACGGTCCCGCAATTCATCCCTTTTACCACAACTGGTATATTCACAAGGGGATTGATATAGCTAGTTTTATTGGAACCCCATTGGTCTCTACGGCCAATGGTGAAGTCTATAAGGTTAATGTTGATAGTCGTGACGCCTATGGATTATATGTGGTTATTCGTCATAAATACGGTTTTTATACAAAATATGGACATATGAGTAGAATATATGTACGGCCTGGGCAAAGGGTTTCTCAGGGAGAAGTCATTGGTTTAATGGGTACTACTGGTCTATCCACGGGTTCTCATGTACATTATGAGGTTCAGGTAGGAACCGAGGTGGTAGACCCACTAACCTATCTATCCATTGAAACCTTTGGTAAACCACAGGATTACCGTTACGGCAACTTCTAAGGACAGTTAAAATATATGGATAATGAAAATCAGAACTCCAAAGGATATGTAGTCAGCTCAATTATAGGAGAAGGTGCTACTTTCAACGGAGATATTGAGCTCAGCGGATTATTACGAATTGATGGTGATCTTTTAGGAGCCATAAAAAATGACGATCGAATTTTGGTGGGTAGCAGTGGTCGTATTCAAGGTAAAATTTATTCTGGAACCGTAATCGTCGGCGGAGTGGTTAAGGGGGAAATTTACGCTGAATCCAAGGTGGTTATTTTGTCTTCCGGGTTGGTGCTTGGAGATATTCATTCCTCAACCTTAGTTATGGAGAAGGGGGCTTTACTGGACGGCAATTGTAGTATCTCTAAGGATGCTAAGGTAAGAAATCAAAGGAATCTTCCCTCGGATAACTATAAACTTGACTGGGACAAATTTTCTAAAAAATCCAACACCACCCTTGATTCTGGGCGCCGCTGATGATTGATCCTGTAAACAGCCTGATAAGCGGCTATTCTACCGCCTCTCAGTATTTAAAAGAACAGGAGAAAAAAAAAGATATAACTAAAACAGCGGCTTTTTCCAAGGTTTTAAAAAAGGATAATCAGGTTAATACAAGTCCTGAAATCGAATTTACCGACCTCTCAAAATCGGAAAATCTTGAAGCCTGGATCGACCAAATTTTTCAAAGGGGTGAAGATTTAAAAAAAGATCCTACATTGAATAGTCTTGGTGCGTATAAAAAAGCCGTAGGCCATCTTTTGAAATATGTCGTGTCAGAAAGTTATGATCTTCAAAGAAGTAAAGGGGTTATGAATCCTCGAACCTTTAAGCAGAAGGAATTTGTAAATATAGAAATAATTAACCGAAAATTAGACAGCCTGGCTGTATCTGTGCTTACTTCGCAGAAAGACCAACTGGAGATACTAAAACGGGTGGATGAAATTAACGGTTTGATTGTAGATTGTATAGGATAAATATATGAATGAGAAAAAAGACAATATAGATGAAATAGAACCTATGACGTCCAGTAATAACGAAAATACAGTTATGTATAGAACTAAATTTACCTATTCCTGTGAGAATGAATACTGTAGGTTTAGCGTTGATGAACCCCTTTCAAAGGGGCAATGGATTGTGGCGGATACGAGATACGGTAAGGATTTACTTCAAGTTTTAGGTCCTATCGAGAATCATAGTCGTATAAAAAAGGATAATATAAGAAGGGTCTGCAGAATCGCTACCGATGATGATATGAAAAAAAATGTTTCTAACCAGGAAAAAGAAAAAGAGGCCTATAAAGTTTGCAGGGAAAAGATTCGCAAGCATCAACTGGACATGAAGCTGGTCACGGCCCATTATTTACTGGAAGAAGCTAAGGTGATGTTCTTCTTTACAGCGGATAACCGAATAGACTTTCGTGAACTTGTAAAGGATCTCGTATCGATTTTTAGAATGCGCATAGAATTAAGACAAATCGGTGTCCGTGATGAGTCGCGTTTCCTCGGTGGTGTGGCTGTTTGCGGTCGTAACCTTTGTTGTCATGGAGTAATGGACTATCTTAGACCGGTATCCATAAAAATGGCCAAAGAACAGAACCTTTCATTAAACTCTCTTAAAATATCCGGGCCCTGTGGCAGACTGCTTTGCTGTTTGTCCTATGAATATGATTATTATGTAGCCGAAAAGCATAATTTCCCTTCGGAAGGGCACCGTATTTATATGGATAATCTTGGCTTTAGAGTATCTGAAGTTAATATTTTTTCTCAGACAGTGGTGCTCTATGGGCCTGAAGGTAGACGATTTACCGTGTCTCGGGACCAGTTCTATAGGCAAAAAGATCAGGGACGCTGGTGTTTAAGGGAATTACCCGAAGATTTTTAAATGTAATCTGCAAAAGATTTTCCTTTACATGGTAAGTAATTATTGACACTAAAAATGTTCTTTGTTATTATCAGTCCCTGCTGATATTGAAATATAAATTATAGGAGATACAATATGGCTGGTGTAAGTAAGAATGCCCGTACCACATCGGGAACCCAGAAGTTTGAATGTCCCTGTGGCGGAGAGATTAAAATGAAATCAATTTTCTCCAAGGGAAAGATGAGACATTACGCACATTGCGAAAAATGTAATAGGGAAGAGAGACGTCCAAGTGATTTCAAATAAATGTTTTAAAGAGATTTTAACGGATCTCTTTAATGTTTTTTATCTTCAAAAAAGATAGTTTTTTAACGGAGGAAAATGAATTGCCAAATAGCCTAAACGCTTCTAAGCGATTAAGACAGAACAAAAAGGTACGTCTTCACAATAAAAGTATTAAGAGTACCGTTAGAACTAGTATCAAAGCCTTTGATAAAGCTGTATTTACCCATGATAAGACTGCTGCTGAGCAGGCATATACAAGCTTTGTAAAATTGATTGATACCGCGGCAGGAAAGGGAATCTACCACAAGAACACAGCTGCGAGAAAAAAATCTAGGTTGCACAAAGTTCTTGTAAATATGAAATAACTTTTTCGCGGGGTGGCTTTATGTCTTCTAATAATAAAATGACCAAGGCAGAAATTATAGAGAATATCTATGATGATGCCGGAATCAATAGAAAAGATATCCATAATATCATCGATAATTTTTTTGAGCAGGTTAAAGCAGCTCTTGAAGATGATAGGGTGGTTGAGCTCAGAGGTTTTGGTACCTTTGAGGTACGAACTCGTAAGGGTAGTGAAAAGGCTAGAAATCCGAAAACCGGAGATATAGTTCCAGTACGGACCCACGGTGTTACCGTTTTTAGGCCTGGAAAAGAGCTGAAAAAAATGGCTTGGGATTTACGAAAATAGTCTGTAGAAGGACTTCCTTCGTAGGCATCATGGTGCCTAAGGTATAACCCTATCAAAGACGAAAGATATTACCATTTTTAAAAGGGCTAACAGACCCGATTCTCATGAAGGATCGGGTTTTTTTTAAAATTAAAGGTTGCCATATGATGAATCTATGGCTACAATAATAAGTCTAGAAAACTTGAAGTATTTGACCTTTTAAGGAAGTTTTAAATGGGAAAACAAAAAATATTAATTATAGATGACGAGCAGATAAATCTTGATTTTTTTGATGTTATGCTTACTCGGTTGGGTTTTGAAGTTCATCTCTCCACCGACGGTGAAGATGGATTGAATAAGATTCAGGAAGTGAATCCTAATTTAATTATTCTTGATAATATTATGCCTAGACTAACAGGATGGGAATTGACTCGACTGTTAAAGAAAGATGAAACATATAGTGCTTTCAGTGATATTCCTATTATTATGTTTTCAGCAATGGATGCTGTTAAAGACAAAATTGAAGGCTTCGAATTGGGAATAGATGATTATATTACAAAGCCCTATAATTTTTCTGAAGTATTGGCTCGAATCCGCGCAGTTCTTAGAAATAGAGAATTATCTCAGCAGATTGTTTTAAGAGAAAAAATGCTCAGCACTGCCGATTCTTTGAATCAATCTTTTATTTATTTCACCGATCATCTTAGGGCCCCGGTTGTAGAGTTATTGTCCATGGCTCAGTCTATGGATTCCAATGATGCACCTCCAATGGATAGCTTTATAGAAAAAGTAAAGGATGAATGCAGTTCCGTATTAGCTGCTATGGATGGATTAAAAGAAGAGGTCGATGAGTTGAAATCTTCCAAAACAGAAAATATAAAATCCTTTTCTTTACAAGAAATGGATGAAAAATTTCATCAGCATCTTAAAAGTCTGCAGGAGAGTGAGGAGGCTTAGTTATGGTTTCCCAGGAAAAAAAGCAAATTTTGGCACTTTTTGAAGAAGGACGTCTTCTCTATAGGGA
>JAQICO010000215.1 GCA_027858495.1 Spirochaetaceae bacterium | reverse complement strand
AAGTTGGTTAAATATATTTCTCGCAGGGTCCGTTCATCCTGCTCTGAGATGACCAGCTTACGATTGGTCTCCTGACTATTACAAGCAAAATGTTTTAAGCTGGTTCCCACCCCTTCCTTTTGAACGCCATTGATATAGGCCGCTCCCAGTTCTCCGGAAAGCAAAGGATCCTCTGAAAAATATTCAAAATTCCGGCCGCCCAGAGGAGAACGTTTTATATTAACCCCGGGACCGAGAATAATATTAACATTCAAGGCCTGACATTCTATGGCAATGTGTTTTCCCACTTCTTCAAGCAGGTCTACATCCCAAGTGGCCGATAAAGCCGATGCCGTGGGAAAACAGGTTGAGGGATGTTGATCACCGAATCCGCCGACGTCGCTGGTGGGAGCTTTTCTTAGACCATGGGGACCATCGGAAACCCAAATACTTGGAACATTCAGTCGATCTATAGTTTTAAAGGCCCATTCATCTTTGCCGGAACAGAGAGAAGCCTTCTCTTCTAGGGTCATCTGTTTAATCAATTCTTTGACTTTTTGGTTTTTTTTTATCATAAAAGAATGCTAATACGCAGAAAAGAAACTGTCAAGGAATATAAATATCAGCAATTTGGAACATTCAAAAAATTTTGTTAATTGGAATTATTAGAATAAGCCTTCAAACTCCGGAATAACCCCTGGATCAGCCATGATCAGCGAAACATACAACTCTCCTATTTTTACAGCATATCCCCTATCCAGTCCATGGTTCTGCATTTGACTGCCCCAATATTTGCTGGACCTAAGTAGCTCATGGGCCTGATCCAGATCCACTGGAGTGATAAGGGATTCCTCCGTCCGGCTATCCTTCAACATCAGAACACCTTTGCCATCCCTGAATATTTTTAATTCGGGCCGGCTTTCACTGTTACGCCATCGTTGATTCCAGGATTTCAGCTGTAAAATAATTTTGTCTATAATTTCAGGCTCTTCATAACATCCGCTGATATAATCTGCGGTATACATAATGGCTAATTTATTCAAATCAGTACCGGAGGGATAGACTTCGCTATAACTTTTTAGAGGTTTCAAATTCTCTATGCCATAGTTCTCGTGGAAGTTAAAATATGGACTGAATTTAGACATGATCAAATGCATCATGGCAAAGGGCGGCTGAAGATGTAGCATCTTAGGAAACAGCACAGCCATTCCACGGAAATCTTCCAGACTTTCCCCGGGAATTCCCCAGAGCAGGTTCCAGAAAACATTGATGCCCAGAGAGGCGGCATGGCGTAGCAGATCGATGTTCTTGGCCGCAGTGGTACCTTTGCCCATCTTCCTTAACAATTCGTCAGAAAAACTTTCAATGCCTGGCTGAATATCCAATACCCCCGAAGCCCTAAGCTTCTTCAGTTGATTATAACTCAGCCCGGATTTCTGCTCATAATAAATCCTCAGCCCATGAGAATCCCCATGCAGCTGGGGTAGCAGCGTTTCAAAATATTCTTGGGGCATAATATTGTCGGTCATCTGCAGATAAACCGCCCCAAGGTCTTTGAATCTCATGAGGTCTTTCTTCACCTTCTCGGGATTTTTATATCGGTAAGAAAGCCGCTGAATCTCCCCATTGCCTCCGCAAAAACGGCAGTGGTTTTTTTCGCCCCACCAGCAACCCCGGCTGGTTTCGTAGACAGAACGAACCTGGGAGGGATTAAATAAATAAACCGGTAAAAAAGAAAACAGCTGGGTCCGAAAGGCAGTAAAATCCAAATCGGGCAGCGCGTCCATCTTCGAGCAGGCTTCTCCCTTCAATATTCGGGTTTCCGGAAGGTCTTCCCTTTTCCAGGATCGTAAAAATTCTACAAAGGTCTCTTCACTTTCCCCGGAAAAGATATAGTCCATGACCTGACTGTCCGGGTCTAGCGAAGCCATGCCTTCAGCAAGCGGCCCCTCACACTGAAATCCTCCTATGATGGTAAGGGTTTCAGGCCGTGGAGAACGGAGACCCTTTAATAGGGCTATTCCAGCGTTGTTCTGTTCATAACTGCTGCTCACCGCCACTATGGGATAGTTCATTTTCCCTAAAATCTCCGAGACCTCTGAAATCCACCGACAGGCTTTATCCTGAAAATTCTCCAATTCCCCTTGGCTAAACCGTGGCATATCCGGGTATACCCATAGGGGTTCGGAAAGACTTCGGGCCTTTTGCTCTCCAAGAAGCCGTGACAAATCATAAATAGAATCATCCAACCGGGGTGATAGGTCTTGGCCCCAAGCTGCCTTGGCAAAGAGCCTTTCACCCAGCATGGAGTAGTTCATATTACAAAGCTTTTCGTAGTCCTCCCCCAATAGCGAAGCAAAGTGGATATTAGCGTAATAAATCTGCACCGAAAGGCCCTCTTTTTCTGCCAGGGCCTGTAATATATGGGGCCCCACCATGGGGTAATTCTCCAGGGCAAAGGGCGGGATGATCATCAGCACATCGGCCGGCTTGAGCAGTTTGTTCAGAATGTCCTTCAAATCGTTCCATCCTTCCTTAATAGATTCATCACCGCCTGACAGAATAGATCTCCCTCCCCGCCATGGGAGTATCGAGACGATGTGGGCTTGGTAAGCCCTTTGTCCCGACACATTCCGAAGAATTCACAGGTCGGACAAATCAATCTATCGGTGGCAGTATCTCTCTGATAGTCCGATGAGCGGAGCGTTTCTTTTAGGGCCCGCGCTTGGAATTTCCCATAGGAACTTCGGGAAGAATGGTTTGCGGTTATTTGCCCCTTTTGAAGGATAAAAAGCTTACCGGGATAAAAAAGATCCTCCGAATCGGGCAGCCACTTCAAACCCAAAATCTGGGCGATTGCCTGGAAAAGAGGATTTCCCAGCATATAAATGGGATATCCCCCCAGGGCCAACAATCCGCTCTGCTGTACCAGGGATAAAAAATCTCTGGGAGATAACAGTTCCGAGGAAAGGTCCTTGGCATCATCGGTAACCCGGCCCATCTGAATCAACACCAGCCGTCGAACACCCTTTAACTCTTTGAAAAGGGATTCCGTATAATAGGGTAGATCAGCTAGCAAGGACCGACCAAGGACGCTGTAGATATCCACGGATAAACCAGCTGTCAGGGCACAGGCGATGCCCTTAACCGCCTTATCATAACTTCCATGACCCCGTATCTGGTCATGGATTTTTTGAGAACCGTTGAGACTGCAGGTCAGCCAGATTTTATCCCCAAAGGCAGCCAGCCTCTCACAGATTTTTTTTTCCAACAACAGGCCGTTGGTATTTATTATGATCTTTTCATAGTCAAGTTCGGCGGCATGACCTAATAAATCGAAGAGCCCAGGCCACAATAACGGTTCGCCGCCGGTGATATGGAAGGTGGAAAAGCCAGCCTCCCGCCCTTCTCTTGCCGCCTGGGCGGCCATGTCATAGGACATATCGGAGAATTCCTCCAGGGCCGCCTTGGCAAAACAGTGACCGCAGTTAAGATTGCAGCGGGTGGTCACTTCTACCGAGAGAGTATGGGATTTTATAACCATAGATGATTTACCAGTTCTTTAAAGTTCATCAAGTTCAACCTCGGGTAAACATTGCCAGGGCGGAAAATTCCTCGACAAGTTCGTGTAATTCAATAGCGTCGGCCTTCATTCCGGCCTTTTTGAGTTCATCCTTGGTCCTATCTAGCAAAAGGCTAAAAAGATGCTGATCCTCCAACAACCCGGCCAGATTTTTTTCAAGCTCCTGAGAATCCCACTGGTAGAGTGAAGAGTCCCGGTCCGCCGCAGCGTAATAGTAGGCAGCTTTAATGCCTGCTTTGTCATCCACATGGCGGTCCTGTAGATCGTCCATGACCCGCCAGGCTAAAAAAAAGTTCTCGTAAATGTCAACCATCTTTTCTGCGGCCGATGACTTGCCCGCCTTTAACAGCAACAATGCCGGAGCGGCTGCCCAGGTGGCGGTCTGCTTTCGGGCCGTCTCCAGATAGGCCTCCAGGGAATCAAAGGGCTCGGTGTTTTGGATACCTAAAAAATAACGGTTTATCAACCTCTCTTTTAAAGCCATGGAAGGACCACTATCCCCTGCCAGTTGATCCAGACAATATTCATAGAGGGACCAGGCCTGGGTTCGAAGTTGTAACATCATATGGCTGATCTGTTCCTGATGATCCACCAGATAATCGTCCACCAGATGTAGAAGCAAGGCCATGGTCTGAGCCTGTAACGCCCTATTCAAATCCTGTTCGGATAAAGTCTTTTCCTTTTTACATATATGAACCACCGGCGTCCAGGCCGGGGAGTAAAAAAGCTTGATAAAATCCAACCCTTGGCCCAAGGCTGTACGGGAACGCTGCATCAAAAACATAGCGGCCCGATTTTGCAAGGGTTCCGGCAGACTATGGCATAAATCCAGCAGGGCTTGGTTCATTTGATCCACACGGCCTAACATGGCGTTATTCAGGGTGAACTTTCCAAAATCTATTTTTTGCATTATTTGAGTGTAGCAGAGTTTAGAGGAGGAAGGGAATATCGATCATTCCCACAGCGTTTTTGACAATCCACCACATTCCGTTATACCATCATCCTGAAATACAACGATTGATAGGCCGAGAGGTTTCCCCCTATATTTTTTCCAATTTATATATGGGAGTGAACCTAGGAACAGCCCCAGTGAACAACGGACCAATCCTGCGTCTGGGAGATGCAGCCGGTTTTGTGAATCCCATTCTAGGTGAAGGCTTGGCCAACGCCTTGATGAGCGGGGAAAATGCGGCAGACAACCTCATCACCGCAGTAGAATCCCTATTTCATAGGGCACAGTTCTCAGAAAAGGCCCGTCATGAGCTGGATAACCTATTATTGGGCAGAGTCGGATAATTTTTTTTATAGGGGGTTTTTTCTTTGACTTTAGCTGGTAAAGGCTCTATGATTTTTTATATAATTTGAAGAGGGAGATCTCCATGAAGAGATTTATTGATCTGGTTACCGATGTGACCAAGGACAAGGGTCTATTTACAGAAGTTACCACCAAATTAAACAGCCTAAGCCATACAGAACTTTCGGCCTGGTTTAAAGAAAAGGGTTATGACGTTAACGAAGAGGATAGTAAGAAGCTTGTGGAGAACAAGGACCATGTGAAAAGTTCGACGGAGGTTGGGTTAGGTTACTAGCTACAGAACTGTTGGCA
>JAQICO010000070.1 GCA_027858495.1 Spirochaetaceae bacterium | reverse complement strand
ATTTAAAGGATTATTACTTAAGTGCAGAAATGATTGAAATCCCCTTGGCGGAACAAACCCTTTATGGCGTAAGATTTATCAGCAAGGACCGGGAACCCTATAGTTATACCGTCGCTGTGGTGGAAGATGGCAGAAAAATCCATCTATTGGAAATATTCTTACCGGATCCCCAATGGGATAGCCATATCATTTTTGATGCTCTGGAAGAGGGAAGGTTAAAATGAAAAAAATACTGCTCTCAATATTTTCTTTGATGATGTTGATTTCACTTAATGCCCAGGACAATTGGTTGTCTTATAATTTGGATTGTCAAGTTTTAACCGAAGACGGTACTAGTTTCAGTCGGGATATTATTTCTTGGGCAGAAGATCATGGTGGGTATTATACAGAGATGTCTCCCCAAAGGGTAATTTTACGCTTCCCCTGGCAGGATCTTCCTACATTCCGTGAATGGTTAAATCTCAATAGCCGTGAAATATACAGATTAGATCAAAGCAGTCAGGATCTAAGAGAAGAAATATTAGGCTTGCAATCTGGATTGGAAGCCCGACAGGAAATTCTAGATAAAAATTTGGAATATCTGGATAAATCCAATTTCCAAGGAACACTGGCTCTGGAACAGGAAATTCGAAGATTGATGGGTGAGATAGATCAGCGAAAGGGTCAATTACGAAGACTTCGCAATGATAAATCCATGGTAAAGGCCGTGGTCAATACATCATTCTTATCCAATAGTCTTCCCGATAGGGGGTATTCCAGCTTTCCATGGATAAATGGTGTTGATTATTATGATTTTACAGACAACCGATTCCCCCAAAGAGAAAGAAAAATCGTTAGATTCCCACTACCTCAGGGGTTTGCATTGGAACGAAAAGGCTGGATTTGGAAAGCATTAACCCCAGAGGGAATTGCTCTTCAATTAAGATGGGTGGAGAATTATCCTGAGATGACAGTGGATTTTTGGAAAAATGCACTTGTTGAGGATTTTAAGAACAGAGGTTATACATGGTTATCCGAGCCGAAAACCATTAATCCAGAGAGTGAAAACCCCATGGTATTAACGGAGTGGGGGATTCCATACGGCCAGGAAGATCATCAGTATATCTGTGGAATCATGGTACAGAATGATAAGATATTGATACTTGAGTTCGGTGGACCAATATTATTATTACAACAGCATGAAACCGCCGTTATGGAGGCTATTGAAGAGTTTCTAAACTAATTTATTAACTTAGAAATGATCCATGTAATATTAGAAACTTTCCCATATTATTATTTCTTCTAAGGTCTTCTTCTTAGGCATTGCCGGGATATCAGCTTCCCCTAATGCTATAAGACTCATTAGTTCTAGGGTATCCGGTGTATTTAATAAGGACTTGATGCTTGAGGAATGTTCTTTGCGAAAAGAATTGACCCAACAGGAACCTAGTTCATAGGCATGTGCAGCGATTAAAATATTTTCTGTGGCTGCAAAGGCATCTTCCATATAGGTTTCAGATTTAGGATCACAAAAAACGGCAATGCATGCTCCGGAGTCTTTTATGAACCGGCCATAACTGGCTTGTTGACTAATTTTTTCTCTTAAGGATGGGTCGGTCACGATCACAAATATCCAGGGTTGTTTATTATGCCCACTTGGAGCCAAACGGGCACAGTCAAGAATATCTAATAATACTTCTTTGTCAATTTTATTATTCTTATAAGTTCTAACACTTCTCCGTGTTTTCATTGCGACAATTGTATCCATGGTTGTACCTCCTAGGTATTATTTATATTAAACCATAATGAGTCTCTTTTCATGTATTTTATCGACATTTGCATTTTTATATAATATCATTTGAATAAATCAGGAGGATTTACTATGAAGAAAACAAATCAAACTTTTTCATCGCTATTTTTTTTACAGATGAGTTTGGCTTTGATGTTCATCGCTTTAGGTATTTTAGGGCTGACAAATTACAATTCCGAATTTGCCCAATTTGGACGTTCGGTGAATCGAATGTTTGGTAGTAATAGTAATGTATTACCAGTAATCTTTGCTGTGGTTGAGTTAATTGCAGGAGGGTTATTACTTTTATCTTCCTTCTCGAGAATCCCAGGAAATATCCTGTCCATATCTTTATTGATCATTTTTATTTTTTGGGCCGTAAACATTTTGATGAATTACTTTTTAGAAGGTCTGTTTGAACCTAATTTTGCCGTTTGGTTGGGGAG
>JAQICO010000248.1 GCA_027858495.1 Spirochaetaceae bacterium | reverse complement strand
GGGAAGAGCAGTTTAAAAAACTCTGTCAATGGGGTGTTCACGCCTTTCAGGGATTCCTTTTCCACAAACCTTTACCCATGGATGTGCTTCAAAGATTAACGGATTCTAGCGCTAAGGATTAAATAGCCCTTCTGCTCGCGCAGTGTTCTGCAATTACCAAATATTCTATTAAGATGACTATGATATCCTAGGTGGCGATTGGCTACAATTCTCAATTCACCCTGAGAATTCAGTTTTTCTGCTGCTTCTTCAAAGAATTTGATACTGGGAGTTATATCCATCCGCTGGCCTTGATGGAAGGGGGGATTGGATAATATCAGGTCGAACATTCCCGGAAGCTGATTTAATGTGTTTCCCTGAAATAGATGAACTCTATCCTGGTACTCCGCCAAATTCAGTCGGGCACTTTCCACCGCGGAAGCAGAATCATCCAATGCATAAATCTCTACCTTGGGGAACTTTTTTGCAGCTGCCAGGGATATCACTCCGTTGCCGCAGCCAAAGTCGGCTATTCTCGTGGTTTCTGGCAGTTCATTGGGAAGAAAATTAATAAGTACTGCTGTACCTTTATCCAGTTTCTCTCTGGAGAAAACATTGGGACCATTCTGCAAGGTTAAATCCAATCCCTCAACGGTATAACTGGTATATTCCTCCCAGGGGGGAAGGGTTATCTCTGAAGATAGTGAGGGATATATAAGACGGGCCTTTTTTTGGGCCAAGCTTGTTGGGCTGGGACCAATGATAGACTCGAAACATTGGACGGTGGAATTATGAATATGCCGTGTCATAGCTCCGGCAATTATTACGGAGTCCTTTGTGAGCAACGGTCGAATCTTTCTTAACTGGTACTCCAGCAGACTTAGGGTTTTAGGTATTTTTATCAGTACCGTTGAATAACTTTTCTCTTTCAACGTTTCCACTTTATCGGTGATTCCATTGAGGTTCAAATTGTGTTCTACGGACTCATTGGAGGTCCAGGAGTCCTGGAGGTGATCACAGGAATATTCCCTGAGGCTGCAATGCAGGGCTCCATAGCTGTCGTTGACCAGAAGAATCGGACCTGCAATGGTGGATCTTTCTTTTAAATTTTCCAATATATATATGTCTGCGCTATCCCAAGCACGAAGGCTGGAATCTTGGCTGTAGGGGAATCTTTCTATTTTATAGGGACCAAAGGCTGAATTTATCATTACACTAGTCTAACTATATTTGGCTTAATTACAAGTGTCCGTTCATCCATTGGGGATATTATCTGGAGATTCGGATTTTAGATAGGATTGCCAGTTTTCATTCCAGAAGGGATCTGATTTGTCCAAAAAACAGGGACGCGGTGCTGTTAACTCCAGAATTTCTTGGTTTTTAGGATGTTGGAAGGTGATTTTCCAGCTGTGGAGCAATAGGCGCTGCACTGTAAGATGGTTTTTCCAAAGTAAATTATGCCGGGTATCTCCATGGGAGGTATCTCCAATGATGGGATGCCCGATTCTAGCAAAATGTCGTCGAATCTGATGGAATCGGCCGGTCCGGGGATTCACTTCAACCAGTGCATAGCGGGACATGGCATAGCGATTATTGGCAAAGGGAAGTTCCACCGTGGCCAATCGTTTATAACCTGTCTTTGCACTTTGCATTGTCTCTCCCTGATATTTTTTTAATTCGATATCTATTTCCCCTTCTTTCTCCGGCCAGCCTCGGACAACGGCCAGGTAGGTTTTTTGTATCTTACGGTTACGGAAATCTTCATTAAGTTTAGATAGAGTTGAGCTGTCGAAACCTAGAATCATAACACCGGAGGTTGGTCTATCCAGACGATGGGCAGGAGAAGGGGGTGAAGGGTAGAGTTTTTGAAGCCTGCCCACCAGGGTATCATAAACCTTGAAGCCCTTCTGCCCATGAACCTGTAATCCCGCAGGTTTGTTGATAGCCATTATGTAGGAGTCCTCAAAGAGGATATCGAGATGTTCATTCATATCGTTTGACTATATCAAAAATAATGGAATTGGAGAATTGTTGGCAGAGTATTAGAATCTCCTTCTCCATGAAATGAGATTTTGATAAATATAGAAAAACATATATAATAAAGGTTATGACGCTTGAAATACATTTTGAGAAATTTAGAGATCAAATTATCGGGCTTCATGAAAACATTCCCAGGAGATTGAAGTACACGAAGACGGCGGTACTCCTGGATTTTTGCAGGCCATCCGTATCGCCTTGGCCATCAAGATTAAGCAGGCCATAGGCACAGACAAAAATAAAACAGCGGGAAGAAGAGCTTAAGACCATTGAAATGGTTCTTAGTCTCTTTTTAATTTCCCATGGGTTCGTTAATTAGAAAAGAAGGGGGATAAGGAGATAAAAACCTGGGGTTCTCCTCCCATTTGATTTATAATTAGTTTATAACATGCCAGTAAAGCATCAACATAGCTGTACCACCCCAAGGGAGAATATTTTGTTCTGGAATAAAAAAAAGAAAAAGGAGCCCCAGGAAATCGAAGATCTGAATTATTGGATTAAAAAGACCTATGAATCATTACTTTTTGTTCAAGATATTCAAGATATAACACTGCCTCAGCTCCAGGAAGATTTTAAAACTCAGAAGGGTTTTATTTTGGTTCAAACCAGGGGCAAACATCAGGATTCTCCCTTTATGTTTCTTATGGGAAAAGATTTTATGGATACCCATGCTATCCCCTTTGAGAAGCTAAATGCTGGGAAAATTATTAATTGGGCCAATGCAATAACTCCTCTTATATGGCTTCAGCCTAATTCGGAGGATCCCCAGGAATATGAGCTGCCCTTTTATTATCTGGATCCTCAGAGGGGAGGTCCTGAGGATCTGATAAGTCTTGCCTGGATCGCTTCTCCCATGAAAATTTTAAAATGTTCTGAGACAAATAGTGGATGTTTCTATTTATTCATAGATCCGTCGTTGTATAAGCAACTTCAATACCGCCTATTAAACAATGAGATATTTTGCAAGAGTGCAAAGGCATTTCTATTTGACGAGGAATTTAAAAACTCCCAAAGAACCGATATCCCCGATCCTATGGTGATAAAGATTGATGAGCCCGAAGGATTTATGGCCGGTCGATTTTTTATCCCCTTGAATTTAGCCCGGGGAAGGGATCCCCTGAGTTCGGTGATCACTTCGGTGGTTCTTTCATCCAGCGGCCAGTATTTTAGTGACATGCCGGGGTTGTGGTATCATCTTTCTCTGTCCTCGGAAGAGGGGACACAATGGCCGCTGCTATATCATTTTGTTCAGCCCCCAGAACGAAAACAGGATTTAGATCCTCAGGTCTTTCAACCGCTGATGAAAAAATTGATAAAGGGGCTTGGGAAGTCTTTTAAGCTCAGCGGCTTGGAATTATTAAAACTACAGGGGCAGTTCTGTGCAGAACCCCCGGACAGTCTTATTTCCAAATGTTATATACTCAACTTCAGGATACTGGCTGGATCTTATATACTGGGCGCAGCCATGGCAGTGCCTCATGGATTGGTTCAGCGTTTAGTTAAAACTCTGGCCTTCCCCTGGACCATCACACTGAGCCTATCTAATCCTTTAAATCTTCTCCGTATGCTTTTCAGTCTGGATCATTTGGTGTTACAGAGAAACAAAGTTCCTTTATTGCCCCAATCGGAGATGCAGATGGATCCGGGCAAAGTACAATCTCTTGAGGAATTACGAAGAGGATTCATCAGTTTTCAAGATTTGTTTTCTCTGAGTTCTCCTTGGGAAACCACCTATCTGGTGACTAATTTTTTGTATCGGCAGGGATGGACCGGAGCTACTCTCCCCAAGCTTTTTTATTATATCGAGTTTCAGGAAAACCAGGGAAAAACCACCGCGTCCAGGTTTTGTCTCTTGGGATTCCAGGAACGAAGACTGGTGGACGCAATGCCAAAAAACATGGCTGACCAATGGCCTCCCCATGGACTTTCCCCGGACAATCTATGGAGTTATAACGATTGGTGTCAGGAGAATTTCCAACAGCAGAAGTTGCTGCTTAAGGCATTGAACCATGGAGATATCCAGCTTAGTTTTAGGCTGGAACAATTGCTTCGACAGGAATTCGAACGCTATCGAGGCAGTGTCGAAGAATACCGACTGCAGCATTTTCAGGAAGATAAAGAGCATCTACAAAAAGGCGGCCTAAAGGATGAGGAGTTACGTTATTTCTTTTATCATTTGGACGCCCGCCGAGGTGCCATGCTGTTTTATTTTGTTCCAGAACAGATGAATTATTATGGCAAGCTTATCCCTCCCGCTAAAAGAGAGAGGCTGGAGTACCAGATTGAGCAGTTAAAAAAATACCCTGAAGATGAGGATGAATACCTTATCACTGCAGTGGAATTGCGCAGGGAGATTCTCAATGCTTTTCAGCAGGCCCTGGAGATAATATAGTTTTACGGGTTAACTCTATGCCCTCGATATTTTGAAAGATCCCTGAAGTAAAGACCAAGAAGCTTAAAAATTTCTATGCAAACAATTATTTGCTGTCTCCAAGAGTAGCTCCCTGGCTTCACCCTCGGGTAAATCGTCCAGTTCTTTATAGGCTCGTCGCGTATACTTTTCGGCCATGGTCTTTGCTATTTCCAATCCCTGAAGCTGGTTTAAAATCTTCAAAATATAATTCTTTTTACCCCTTTGGAGAGCCTGATCAAGTTTTTCTTTAATTCTTGGATCCTGAATCTCGCATAGAATAAGGGGTAGGTTGGTCAGTCCGTTTTGAATATCCTGATAGGGTTGTTTCCCTGTATTTAACCTGGGGCTATAGTCTAAAATATCATCTATAAATTGAAAGGCCATTCCCAGATTATATCCAAAGCGTCGAAGCTGTTGCGCTATAGGTTCTGAGGCATTGCTTACTTGAGCCCCAGAATGCAGGGAAAGGGTAAAGAGGGCTGCGGTCTTTCCGGCAGTTCTACGTTTATGTTCCCTTAAACTCCAATTGGGTTTACAACTTAAACTCTGCTGTATCTCCTGCCGGCAAATTTGAAGAATACTTCGGCAAAAATCCTGCTCCTGCCGGGACTCAAGCAATGGGGTTATTTCCAATAAAGCTCTGGAGTATAGAAAATCACCCAGCAGTACAGCTTCCCGCAAACCATAGAGATAATGAATCGTTTTAGCACCTCTCCGGCTAAGGGCTCCATCTATTATATCGTCATGAATTAAGGTGGCCAGGTGAAAGGCTTCCAGGGCCATGGCGGCAGAGGCTACCTTTTGGGGATTCTCTGCGGTGAACCATCCTGCTAAAAGACAGAAGCCGCCCCGCAGGAATTTGCCCCGCCGCTGGAAGAGTTTTTCTAGCATGTCTTTAAGAGGGCCCTTTTCTCCTTGAGCTAAATCCAGCAATTGATCATGCAAATGAGATAACTGCTGATTTAACCCCTGGTGTTCCGGCCAGGGAAATGACTTCAAAGTTTTTTGCCCCTATCTGGCTCCCCTAAATAGAGGTTGCTGCGTTTTACCCAGCCCCAGCGGCTCCAAAGATTTCCCAGCCATGGCATAACCCAATGGTCCAGACCTGTTCCTCTACCGGCTCCTCCAAGAAAGAGAATGCCCGAAAAGAAAAACCAGAGTATGGAGGGTTCCGCCTGGGCAGAAAGAGTGAACATAAGACAGAGCCCTATTGATGCTAAGGAGGCTAAGAAGGTGAATAACCCTCCGATCAAGGCAAGACCGATGGCTATTTCAAGAAGCACCACCGTTGCCTGAAATAAGAAGGGGGCTCCGGAAATAATGTGTACCACCATCCAATTATAGATACCCACAGGTTCTGCAAACAAAAAGGGTTGTATCGCGGCTACGGCTCCATCGGCAGCTTCTGAAGCAGCGCTGGCGCCATCTATGGGTATGATAAATATATTGCCCGGCTGAAGCCAGCCGTTCAATATTTTTGTGATTCCCTCAATGAGCCACATAACCCCCACAAAAATCCGCATGACCGCCACCCAATGGCCTCTAACTTTTGTGGAAAGTAGACCATGCACAAGGGAGCGGTTTTGTTTGATGTCCAGAATTTCATGACGCAGGTAGGACCAGCATTGATTGAACCCTGCCACTTGCCAAAAGTGGATAAGGTTTACTAAATGTTTGGTGGCCATGGCAAAGAAACCGCTCAATGACAGCCAGCCCATAAGGTGAGCAACGGCATATCGGCCTCCCAAAGAAACCATGAAACCGTGGTATTTGGGGTTGAAGGATTTAAGATTATTGGTGCCCCTTATTAGGGCCTTCACATTGTGTGCAGCCGTTTCTGCAGACTGTACTGCCGTTTCAACAATCTGTGGCACCGGACGATCGTTCTGCTCGTAACACAAAATATCTCCCGTTACGAATATTTCATCAGAATCGGGGGATTGCAGTGTATCTTTTACTTTCAGGCGGTTTCGACGACCTACAATATAATTCCCATCTTCACAGCTGCCCTGTGGGCGGTCGTCTTTATTAATCATGGAGCTTTGAGCTTTCGCTGAAGCCATATTTTGTGCAAATTCTCCGCCCTGCACACCGCAGGTCCATATAAGGGTCTCGCTTTCGATGAAATCGTCCTTGTCCAGATTCACCCGTCCAGGTTCCAGAGAGGTGAGCGGGGTTCCCAGGCGGAATGTACAGCCTCTTTTTACAAGATATTTTTCTGCCTTCTTCTGAAGTTTTTCCGGTAACAGGGCCAGAATCTTCTCGATTACCTCCACCACGGTGATCTGAACTTCCCCAACATCCACCCGGTATTTTGATGCAAGAATATCTTTCCACTCACACAATTCCCCGGCCAGGTCCAGGCCGGTGAATCCGGCTCCAGCCACAACAAAATGCTGCAGATTTTTTCGTGTTTTCAGGTCTGGTTCCCGGGATGCCCTCAGGAAACAATCCTCCACATGACGACGAATTCTTTTGGCGTGATCAAAGGACCATAGGGGAAAGCCATGCTCTTCTACTCCATCGATGCAAAAATATTCAGGATCTCCGCCGGTGGCTACGATAAGGTAATCGTATTCATATTCATGGCCTTGGGAAAGCAGTTTTTTTTGGGGTAGATCAATATCCTTAATCTCATCGACCACCCGCTTTACCCTTGTTCCGGCAAAGATTCGATCAAGACTTATAGTTACACCATCATCGTCTACCCGTCCTCCGGCCAGTTCATGAAGTTCAGTCATCAGTGTATGAAAGGGATTACGGTCGATCAATGTGATTTCCGCTTCATTTTTTTTCAGGGATTTGTTGAGTGTTTTAGCTGCAGTTATCCCTGCGTAACCTGCACCAAGTATGATTATTTTTTTCATGGAATCCTCCATAGTTATATCCAAATTTAATGGGAGTTTTTTAAATGTTACAAAAAAACCATGTTCCCCTACAAATATTAGGAGAACATGGTAAATACATATATAAAGAAATTAACGTTGTGAGAGAATATCTTTAACCAATGCGATAAATCTGGTGGAAGATCCGGTGGCTCCGGTAACACCATCTATGTCAGCACTTTGTGCCGCCAATAGTTGAGCTTCCAATTCTTCCTCGGCTTTTGCAGGTGTGGTTCCTGATACAGGTTCCATATTGGTTGCATATTCTTCGCTTTCGGACTTAATGGCTCCTTCTTCGTCTACTTCCTGGAAATCTACTGCAACGATTTTTTCATCTTCAAAGGTAACCGAAAGAGTGGCCTTCCAGCCATGAGATCCGAATTCATCTTCGGCAGAATAGGTACCGTTCATGGGAAGAGACACCAAGGATTTATCGCCCGTTGCTGCCTGTGCAAGAATGGCTCCGGCCAATTCTTCAAAGAATTCAGAACTATGGGTAGCTCCGGTTACCACGTCTACATCGGCGGATTGACCATCGAGCAGCATTTTTTCCAATTCTTCCTTAGCCTTAGCCGGGGTGGTGCCACTGACATTCTGCATGATTGACGCATACTGTTCATTTTGGCTTTTAAGATCTCCTTGTGGATTTACATAATCCCAATTTGCCTGGGTTATATCTCCATCCTCAACGGTTATTTCCAATTGGGGCTTCCAACCGTGACCGTCAAAATTGGCGTATTCTCCTTTATAAACACCATCCTGGAAGGCTGCGTCATCGTCGGCTTTTTTTTCGCATGCTAAAAATAGCAGGGGCAGCAGTATAAATAATATTAGTGCTTTCTTCATCGTGGACCTCCAACTTGTCCGAGTATAATTTACTAATTCTATTACTCTATTCATAAGTAGTCAAATAAAAAAGGGGCGGTCACAAATTTATTGAGACAGCCCCCCCTATAAATACATAATCTAAAAACCTAACCAGCCATTATGGGAACAAGAGCCAGTAGTACGCCGGCTGCTACTGCAGAACCGATTACCCCGGCCACGTTTGGTCCCATGGCATGCATGAGCAGGAAGTTTTCATGGTCTTCATCCAGTCCAACCTTATTGGCCACACGGGCAGCCATAGGCACAGCGGAAACTCCCGCAGCCCCGATAAGGGGATTGATGGGATGCTTCTTGCTCAGCTTATTCATCAGCTTAGCCAATAATACCCCGGCGGTAGTACCAACGGAGAAGGCAATAAGACCCAAAGCCAAAATGCCAAGAGTTGTAAGGTTTAGGAACTTTTCAGCCTGCATCTTTGAACCTACAGAAAGCCCCAGCATGATGGTCACAATGTTCATCAGGGCATTTTCCATGGTGTGGGATAATCGATCCACCACACCGCATTCCTTGGCAAGGTTACCAAACATCAATGCTCCCAACAGTGGGGTTGCACTGGGCAGTAACAGGATACAAAGAAATAAAACGGTCATAGGGAAAATGATCTTTTCAGTCTTGGTAACATGTCTCAGCTGCTCCATTTTGATCAGTCTTTCCTTCTTAGAGGTAAGAGCTTTCATAATGGGGGGCTGAATAACGGGAACCAGAGCCATGTAAGAATAGGCCGCAACAGCGATGGCACCCAGATAGTGTGGGGCCAATCTACTGGTTACATAGATACTGGTAGGTCCGTCGGCCCCGCCGATAATACCGATGGAACCTGCAACATTTAATATTGATTCTACAGGAGTACCATCAACAAAGGAAAAGCCTGGAATCAGTTCTAATGCCAGAGTACCCAGAAGGGCAATGAAAATACCAAACTGAGCCGCCGCACCAAGTAGCAAGGTCTTTGGGTTTGCCAGCAGGGGACCGAAGTCGGTCATGGCACCTACACCCATAAAGATGATCAGTGGAAAGAGCCCCGAGGAAACACCAAAGTCGTAGAACATACCGATAAAACCACCGGACATGCTTTCCAGGGTATAAATATGGTTTACCGCATCGATATGATGAAAGGTAAAGCTCAAGTGGTCCGCAATCCCTGCGTAGGGAATATTTGATAGAATGGCACCGATACCGATGGGTACCAGAAGAAGGGGTTCAAAACCCTTATTGATTGCCAAAAATAATAATAAAAAGCCCACCATGATCATCACAAAGTTTCCCCAGCCGCCGATCTGACCTTCCATACCCGGCTGCAGGAATCCGTAGATGCCCGTGGTGTGCCACAGTTCTATTAAGGATTCGCTTAAATTACCCATGGTTACCCCTTATCCTATGATTATCAGAACATCACCGGCTTTCACCTGGTCTGCCTGTTTTGCTTTAATTTCTTTTATTTCACCGGCGCAGGGAGCCTTAACGGGCTGTTCCATCTTCATGGCTTCGAGAATCATCAACTCTTCTCCCGCTTCTACGTGATCTCCCTCATCTACGGAAATTCGAAGAACCAGACCGGGCATGGGAGCCTTAACTCCTTGTCCTTCTCCTCCGGCTGAGCTGGAAGAAGCAGATTCATCGATACCGTCTTTTACATCGATATCGTAGCTTTTTCCATTATCCACGGCTTTGCCGCCTTCAATCTTCACGCCGTATTTCTTACCGTTTACGCTTACAGTGTAACCACCTTCCGCGGTTTCTCCACCGGCAGCGGCTGCGGCTTTTGCACCCTTACGTACACCGTTAATTTTTGCTTCGCCCTTGAGGAACATGATTCCCTTATCCTGACAAGCTGCAACGATAAAAATATTTTCATCGCTTAGATCGGTGATACCGTTGTCGGTGAGCATTTTTTTGGCTGCTTCTATTCCTAAGTTAGGATTTCGGTCATTGATGGCCAGTACTGTTTCTTTGGTCGGTTCCATTCCCAACTGTTCCTGACAGATCTTAATGATTTCTGCATCGGGTTCTACGGGAGTTTTACCGAAGTATCCCAATACCATTTTTCCGTAACCGTCGGCGATCTTTTTCCAGGGGCCGAACATTACGTTGTTAAAGGCCTGCTGGAAGTAGAACTGAGAAACGGGAGTAACGGAAGTTCCAAATCCACCCTTCATTACAACTTCGCCCATGGCTTTAGTAATGGCGGGGAATTTATCCATCATGCCATTGTCTCGTAACATCTGAGTGTTGGCTGTCAATGCTCCGCCGGGCAGGGGAGAGAAGGGGATGATGGGGTTCACCATGGTGGCTTCGGGGGGAAGCATATAGTCGGCCATACATTCCTTAAATACTTCTTCTGCTTCCATGATTGCATCGGGATCGATTCCCAAATCGTAATCGGTTCCTCGAAGGGCATGCCACATGGTCATAATATCGGGCTGACAGGTTCCGCCGGAAACAGGAGTCATTGAAAGGTCTACCTGTGTCGCACCAGCTTCGATGGCTGACATGTACTGCTGGATTGAAACACCGGCAGTCTCATGGGTATGGAATACTAAATTCATATCGGGACCCAGAAGTTTTCTGGCTCTCTTTATAGTATCGTAGACAACAGAAGGAGTTGATGTACCTGAAGCGTCTTTAAAACATACCGATTCGTAGGGGATTCCTGCGTCGAGAATCTGCTTTAATACGCCTTCGTAGAAGTCCGCATCGTGGGCTCCCTTTGCTCCGGGGGGCAGGGCCATCATGGTTACTACTACTTCATGGCGAAGACCTGCATCTACAATACATTGACCGGAATAAATCAGGTTATTTACATCGTTGAGTGCATCGAAGTTTCGGATGGTGGATATACCATGCTTTTTAAACATCTTAGCATGAAGGTTGATTATATCGCTGGACTGAGAGCTTAAACCTACAACGTTTACCCCTCTGGCAAGAGTTTGAAGGTCCGCGTTTGGACCAGCTGCCTTACGAAAGCTGTCCATCATATGAAAGGACGATTCGTTCCCGTAAAAGATAGGAGCCTGAAATCGGGCACCGCCGCCCGCTTCAAAATGGGTAATTCCAGCCTTTACCGATGCTTCAACGGCGGGCAGAAAGTCCTCGGTTAATACTCGGGCTCCGTAGACAGATTGAAAACCGTCACGAAAGGCCGTACACATAAAATTAATTTTCTTTTTAGCCATGTTTTTCCTCTTTAACTCGATTTACTGTATGCCTGTACGGCAGCTACGGCCGCGGCGATTTCAGCGAGATTATCCATCTTTCCTTTGTTCTGTTTTACTGGTACTTCCTTTTCCGGAAAGTATTTCAGTACTACAGATGACATGATATTCATCACGATGACTATCAAAACAAGAAAAGAGAATACAACCAACATACCTACTCCGGTAATGGTCCATCCTAATTCCATATGGTACTCCTGTAATGGTTTATATTTTTTAGCTGTCCAACTCCAGAAAAGTCCGGAAAGAGGATTTTTCTGGAATATATCCTTTTGGACGAATCTCATAATAGTGTAAAGTTTAGCCAGATACAAGACCTGGGACTCCATAAAACATCTAGGCTGGAAGGATTTTATTTTTACAACTATTGCCAAAATTTACAGCTATCCCTATGATGTTCTCATAGTAAAATTAGTCTTTCATCAACGGGTTGTAATAAATCAGGTGATGAGGATGAAAAACTTCGAATAATTATTTAATACACTAGATCTGGATGGATTCTTCAAATATGCACATAAAAAAAGTTTTTTCATTATCCCTGTTGTTTTATTGTTTAATTGTATTGGTCGGCTGCCTAAATCAGAATAAAGATCTTAGGGCTAAATGGGTTGAATTTTCTTCTTTGGATGAAGAGACCCAATTGGAGCTTTGGAAAGAAGACTTGGGTAGATTTACCCGGGTATACACTCAAAATCATCAAGACCCTTTTTTATACACCCAAGAAGATATCTTTCTACAGGCCCTGGAGAATTATAGGAATAATCTTGGGCAAATGGATAATGTTCAACGATACATCGAGATGGTTCGTTTAATCGCTCTGTTAAAAGACGGCTGCAGCTATATTCTTCCCAGTTTAGAACCCAGAGACTTTCCCATAAAATTGGAATATTTTTCCGATGGAGTCTTTGTGGTTGCAGCTGCTCAAGGCTACGAATATCTTTTAGGCCGACAGCTGTTGATGGTGGGTACCAAGGAGCTTAGGGATATTTATCCCTTGGTTGATCCCTTCCTTACTAGTGCAAATAATACTGACAGGCAAAATCAAAGAATCCATTCTTTGACCGAAGGATACATTCTCCATGCTGCAGGTGTGATAAATCAATTTGACCAGGGAGTTTTCACTTTCATGGATTCTCAGGATCAACAGGAGACTCTTTTACTTCCTACTGCTGAATGGAGTTCTCTGCACTGGGAGTCCTTGGTTGCTGGACCGTCGGGCAATGTAACGGGTTTTTCCAGCCATGAAGAGGGAGCCATTGGTTTGTTGCATCTGGAGGATTTAGATACTGATCTTTTGCAAGGGGCATTGGAACAATGGGTATCATGGGAAGCCGGTGGAAGAGGTAAATTTCTAGTACTGGATCTTAGATATCCACTTCAGGGTGATTTTAAAAATCTGAAAACGATCACAAATCAGCTTCAAGCCAGTAAGTTTAATCTTCGAGGCAGGCTTTTTATTGTTTTAGGTAGACATAGTCGTTTAGAGACTCTACAGGGGATAATCAGCCTTGAGAACCAGAGTCACGCCATTCTTATTGGAGAATCCTCCGGCGGAAGACCCAACCATCTGGGAAATATGAAGAGCCATATTCTTGCCAATACAGCCTTTGAACTCTATTACCCCAGCAGTTTTTATGACTTGATGGACCGGGAAACTGATTCTCTTGAACCTCAAATTCCCTTGGTTTATAGCTTTCAAGATTATTCCGCAGGGAAGGATCCTTTGATAGAATTACTCATTGAAGAATCCGACAAGGTGAATTCCCTATAAATAAGGCGCCTCTATGAAGAAGCGCCTTTAAGGGTTTTACTCTTCGGGCATCAGGATAATTTGCTTGAGACCCGATGCTCCCTGTAGATACTCCACCGCAGTGCTTTGGAGCATTTCAGGGCTGATCTGATTTATATAATCTTCCAGAACATAATCTCTCGGTTGATCTATTTCCCGGTTCATGGAATAGCTGAAGGAAATTCTTTCCAGCCACCAGCGGTTATTCTGCTTGTTATCCTCCATGGAATTTAATTGTGCCTCCAGAAGATTGTGGGCATAAACATCCAGCCCTTCTCCAGCGGCAAAAAAATCAATCTGCTGATTCACCACTTCCTTTATTTCGTCCACCCTCAGGGGATCGCAGCTGAATTGAACGTAGAAGGCATATTCTCCCTTGGGAATATCTCGGCTGGAGGATTGAACCGCCAAGGAATAACTGGCGCCCATTTCTTCTCGGACTACCTCAAGCAGTCTGTCTTCCAGGGCCGATGCCATCATGGAAAGACGGAAGGATTCCCAGAAGCTCCAGTTCATTTCTCCGGTATAAGCCAGGGTTACCACCGCCAGAGGGTCAGCGCCCATATTTATTGTTTTAGATCCGTCTTCAAGGCTGTAACTCAATCCCACATCCTTCCAAGTTTCCCGTTCTTCCTGGGGGGGCAAGATTCCAATCCATTGAGCCAAAAGTGGTTTTATTTCTTCTATGTCAAAATCGCCCACCAAAAAGAAATCAAAATCCCCGCCAGTGAGAAAACGCTGTTTAAAAATACGGTAGGCCTGATGGTAATCCATCTGGTCCAGAGAATCGGCGGTTAACGGAGCTTTTCTAGGATTGTTGTCATATAATACGTTTGTCATGGTTCGACGGTATTGCTCCATGGGGTCAGACTCCAAGGATTCCAAGTAGGGGCGCAGACGGCTTTCATAGGCTGTCCAACTTGCCTCTTCGTAGGTTGGTGCTGTGAAATAGAGATAGACCATCTGAAAGAATATCTCCAGGTCTTTGGGAGAAGTAAAACCTGAAATACTCTCAGAATAATCCCCCTGCTGAGGATTTATGCTCAGGTATTTATCGGCCACCAAGCGTTCCAGTTGACTGGCACTGTACTCTCCCAGTCCGCTTTGGCTCACCGCAACCGTAGAGAGCGATGCCGATACCAACTGATCCTCGTCGATCAGAGAGGTTCCCCCCTGACTAACTGCTTTGAAGAGAATTTCATTGTCCTGATAATCCGTGGGCATGAGATATATTCTCGCACCGTTGGATAAAGTAATTCTTGTTAATTCCTCACCCTGTTTTTCCAGCCATAGAGGCTCTATTTGCTCATCGACGATGGTTCCTGGGGGGGGAGGCATGGGCACCAGTTCTCCCAGGGGCTGCTCCTCTGGACGGGGAAGTATTCTTTCTGCTTCCACTTCTTCCATAATGCCTTGGATTATCTCCGGAGTCAGAGGGGTGGCACTTTCTTTTTCCATAGAAAAGATTACCCGGTTTCCAGGTTCGAGCCACGGCGAGGCGGTATCTAGAACTTCCTCAAGGCTTAGGCTATCCAAAATGTCCATGCTGGTCTGCCATTCCCATTGGATGGACGGGTAGGGCTCTTGGTTTATCACTGAATACTGAAGCATTTCCACCAAATCCGATGAATAAAGTGTATCTCTCTTGTTGTAAAGATTATCGTAGGAAGTTTTTAATTCCATTTTGGCTTGTTCCCATTCTTCCGATGAAAAACCAAAACGTTCCATCCGTAGCTTTTCACGCCAGAATGCTCTAAATCCTTCGGGCAGATTTTCAGGTCCACTGATCATGGAAAAACTTAAAACATCTTTATCATCCATTTTTCCGTTTATCGATGCATATCCATCGATAAAGGGGGATTCAGCCTCACGGAGTACCGTGGCGAGTCGCGTATTGAACATCATAAGGTTAAGCTGTTCTATGATGTAACTGCGGTAGGCAGATCTTGTGTCCAAGGAATACTCAGGAAGCATCTTCATCACATTGATGGCTCCGTATGTGGTTTCTGCGTCTCTTTGTAGGGTGTAAATATCCTCTTGGTGATCCGGTATGGTACTTTTTATGCGCTCCGGCTGGTCCGGGTGGTTTTGATAGGGAGAAAAATATTCCTTTATCAGTGAATCCACTTCCTGGGAATCTACATCTCCTACCACCACAATATCCATCAGTTCAGGCCGGTACCAGTCCCTGTAAAAATCCCTCAAACTGTCCGTTTGAAAGGTTTCCAGAGATTCCTTGGTACCTATGGGCAGTCTTTGTCCATAAACGGAGTCTCGGTAAATCTCAGGATAGGCCTTTTCCTGCATACGCATCATGGCGTTACGTCCTGCACGCCACTCTTCAAGAACCACAGGGCGCTCTGCTTGGATATCATCCTCTTCAAGACTTATGTGAAAGGCCCATTGCTGTAAAACTTTTAAACCTTCTTCCAGGCTTTGTGGATCGCTGGGTAGAGAAAGCTTGTACACCGTCTCATCAAAGCTGGTATAAGCGTTTATCTCCGGTCCGAATTCCATGCCCAGGGACTGCAGGTATTCGACCAATTCGTTCTTGGGGAAATCGCTGGTGCCGTTAAAGGCCATGTGTTCCAGAAAATGGGCCAGACCACGTTGATCTTCCCTTTCCTGAGTAGAACCGGCTTCCACAATCAAACGGAGTTCTACTCTGTCGGTGGGCAATTGATTGGGAAGAATATAGTATTCCAACCCATTATTCAGTTTCCCTCGGGTTAATTGGCTGTCCTGTATAATCCTTTCTTCTTGTTTCACCAGGGCGAAGGCAGAACAAAGAGCAGTGAAAAAAAGCAACACCATATAAAGTACTAGTCGATTCATCGTTTAATCTCCTTAATATACTAAGCCCTAAGCAAGGGGCTTTGAAAAATCCAAAATAGCAGGTTCCAATATACCTACACCTTCAGTATAATAATTGTTTAAGCTGTTGTCACATCTATACTAAAATTGCCTGGGAAATGACGGCATCCTCTGCTATAATAATTTTGAATAGGTACATCACCCATAAATAGAATGTCCTATAACTATACAATAATAACGGGAGTATTCATGAAAAAGTTACCCTTCTTAGCTATACTTTTTATTTTTTCTGCATTTTTGGCAGCTCAAAGTCAGGATTATCAGCTTGAAACCATCAGCTTGGAAAATCAAAGCGGGGAGGATTTATGGTATATCTTTGTATCTCCTTCCGATTCTGAGATTTGGGGTCCCGATATTATGGGTTATTCAGATATTTTGAACCCCGGTGGAGAATTTACTAAATATTTTTATAAAAGAAACCAGGGATTCGGTCTCTTTGACATCATGGCTATATCAGAGTACGGACAGGTCTATGAGGCTTACCGCATACCCTTAAATATAGATGGAAGCCCATTGGAAATTACCCAATCCAAGTCTTCGGTTTCCCTGGGCGATGATACTTTGCTGGAAAATTTCACCTATTTAACCATTAAAAACGACACAAAGGATGATCTTTGGTATTTATTCATTGCCCCGCTGGGGTCTCAAGAAAAGGGTTTTGATCTTCTTAATAGTGAATTCTCCATGGGTTCTGGAGAAGAAATTTCCTTTAATTTTCAAGATATGGGTAGATCCCTAGATTATACAATTACCGCCATGGATAGTGACGAACGGGTTTTTTCCTTTGATTTAACCCTTCTTGCAAATGAGGAATCTCAATATGCCGTAATTGAGGATTCTGATCTGGTTGGCCCGTGATAAGAGATAAAGATTTTGTCATTGTTTATCATAAGGGCTGGGCCATGCTCCGGGTCAGCCCGGAAGAGCTGCAGACCCGTAAAGTATATGTTGAGGATGTGAGTAACCGCATGAAACTTCTGAGCATTACTCGGGTCCGTAAAAAGCTTATTCAGGAGATCCTAGACCGTGCTTCCGGTCAAGATGAACCATTGGCGCCCTGGCCTGAGGGTAAGCAGTATTCTGCCAGAGTGGATATTACTCTTACGGAAGATCAATTAGAAGCCCATGCTTTTGTTCATCCTCCCAGGCCGGGGGGAGAAGAATTAACCATGGATATGCTGCATCAGGCACTGGAAGAAGCCTTGGTTCTTCATGGTTTGGAACTGAAGCAAATGGAGACCATGGTGCAGCAGGGGTTATATAACCGGAGGTTATTGATCGCCCAGGGAAAATTACCTGTTCAGGGGCAGGCAGGCCGTGTGAAATATCATTTTATTACAGAGAAGAAGCCCTTCAAGGAATTACGATACCGTAGAATTGATTTAAAGGAATTGAATTTTATACAGAACCGTAAAGCCGGAGATCTTCTGGCAGAACTGGTGCTTCCAGTTGCACCTCAGGATGGGATTCGGGTTACCGGGGAAGTGATCTCGGCTCAACCGGCTGGGCCCGATGAAAAATTGATTCCTGGAGATAATGTTCGTTTAGAGGATAACAAAATATTTGCAGTCCTTGATGGCAATGCCTGTCTCAAATCCAGAAAGGTCACAATAGAACCTTTGCTTAGTCTTCAAAATGTGGATTATAGCAACGGAAATATTGATTTTGACGGCTCTGTTGTAATTAAAGGAACCATCGCCGACGGATTTGAGGTCAAAGCAACCGGAGATATTGAGGTGGGCAAATGTATCGGCCGGGTTAAAATCCATGCCCAGGGCAGTCTGATGCTTAAATCCGGAGTGAATGGAGATAAAGAAGCCATGATCTTTTGTGGCGGCGATTGCTGGAGCCGCTATATAGAAGGAGCAGAGCTCATCTGTCGAGGAAATCTTTTGGTTTTGGAATCGGTGATGCATTCCCGGCTTTCGGTCTGGGGAAATGTTATGCTTGTCGGTGGTAGAGCAGAATTGATGGGCGGCTCTCTTTTAGTACAGGGAAGTCTGTGGTGTCGTAAGCTGGGTGGACTTTATGAGCCCCCCACCTCGGTTATCATCGGGGTTTCCCCTGAGCTGCTTCAGCAGTATACCAAGCTGTTGCAGCAAATTAAGATGAAGGCCAAACTGTTGGATTCTGCAGATCTATCGGTGGCTGATCTTAAAAAGCACCCCCAGGGATTCAGGGACAGCCAGGATAAGGCTTTAGATTATTATGAGGATCAAGTGCGACAGCTTAGCCAGGAATTGGGACTGCTTAATAAAAAAAGCCATCAGTTGAAGGAGGAAGCCTTACCAAGGGAAGGTAGTTTGTTGGTGGTAGAGGACCGCATCTACGGTGGAGTTCATTTGAGTTTCGGATTTCAGGAATATCCCATTGGAAATAATGGGGCCAAACAATTGGTTCTCCGCTGCATCCAGGGAGTTCTTAAAGAAAGGGGTTTCAATCCTACCGATCCTCCGGATTTGGATTAGCCCATCACAATTTCAGATTTACCAATGGTAATACGGTCACCGGGGCTTAATTTAACATATTTATCTGCTTCGATTTTTTTACCATTCACCCTGGTTCCGTTGGTACTACCTAAATCGCAGATAAAAAAGCCGTTTTTAATTTTCTGAATCACCGCATGTCGTCTCGAGGCCAGCTTATTATCAATAGAGATGTCGTTGACGCTGTCTCGTCCTATGGTGATTTTAGCTACCAAAGGAATGGTTTTATTTTCAAAAAGAAGAGCCTTTTTGGTATTGGTACTTCCTGAAAGCCTTTTGCCTATGGGACTGTCTGTGATGATCGTGTCATTATCCATGGATGTATTATATACCTAAAAAGGTTTTTGAGCAAAAAAAAAGCTGCCCAAAGGCAGCTTATTTTTTGACATGAAAAATTACTTGGAGTAGAACTCCACCACAGCCTGATCGTTGGCCACAGTTTGAATATCTGTTCGGTAGGGCAATCTTTCAATTTTACCTTTGAGGTCATCTTCTGCCATGCTTATCCAAGTTGGTACTTGCTGATTTGACTTAGAAAGACACTCTCGGATCATCTTTTTGCTGGCGTCGCTATCTTTGATAAGAATTTCGTCACCTTCTTTAACAATCATAGAGGGAACGTTAGAACGCTTGCCGTTTAAGCGGATGTGTCCATGACTTACGAACTGTCTCGCCTGTACTCTACTGTTTGCCATACCTAATCGGTATACCACATTGTCCAGTCGTCTCTCTAGAAGAATCATCATGTTGTCACCGGTAAGGCCGGGTCGGCTTTTCGCCGTAAGGAATATACTGAAAAACTGCTTTTCGCTGATACCGTAGGTAAAACGAAGTTTCTGTTTTTCCAGAAGCTGCTTACCAAAATCGCTAACCTTTTTGCGGCTTCTCTTTCCTTTCTCGGTTCCGGGACCATGGGGTTTCTTCTTGAGTAATTTATCATATTTTACGTTGCCGAAAATATTGACACCAAGACGGCGGACGATTTTACCTTTTGCTTTTTGGTTTCTCGCCATTACTCTAAACTCCAATAGGGAAAATTAAACCCATCACAGGATGGGGCTCATCATAATAGAGGATTCTTCCATATTAAGTCAAGGGTCAGGAAGGCTGTCCTGAGATTCCTAGTAGTTCCATTAAATTATTCTCTTTGATGAATTTCTCTGAGAATAACGAATCCTGAAAATCCTCATTTTTCAAATTGTTTAAATACACCTTTATGGATTCTTCCTGTTCTGTTGAATGAATCAATGTAAATTCCTTGGGGAAATATTCATTATTAAAACGCACCCATTTTTTGGTCTCCAGCTGAGTTTTAATTTTTTCTCCCTGCCAGATGATTTTTATAGGGAGCCCGTGGGATTGCTTGACCAATAATTCCACTGAATCTAAGGCTCCTTTCGTTTTATATTTAATACGTTTCATGGAGGCTTTATTTTCACTATCTTCACTGAGTGGCGTTTGTTGATGAACCCAGTCCATAAGAATCTGATAGGGATATAGCATCAGGCCAAAGAGGGAATCCATGGTGGATTGAGACCCTGTTATTGTCTGATTTTCAAATGGGATAACCTGTTCTTTACCTATGATGTAGCCCTTATATGATTCCCCGTTTATTCCTTGGATTATGAGAAGTTTATTATATTGGGCTGAATAAAAGAGCTGCAGTTGGGTCATTGCAAAATCATCGTTTCTTGAATTATCTACGTAAAGCTTTAGGGAATAGTCAAATTTGTGAATAAATGGAAGCTGTATCTCTTTGGTAAATTGCTCTTCCGATAGGGTTCTGGGAATGGCTAAACGTGAAAAATCTGTCACAAGTAATGTTATATCGTCGGAAAGTGGGGTTTCTGCCAGAAATTTGTCCAATTCTTCCCTTAAACTTTCTATAATTTTTTCA
>JAQICO010000160.1 GCA_027858495.1 Spirochaetaceae bacterium | reverse complement strand
CCCAAAGAGAGACCCTTTCAGAGAATAACATGGCGGCTTCTCCGTATAATACAGTTTCTGCTTCAAAGGAGGCATTTTCCATAATCCAGGTCGTGCTTCGGAGACGGCTCTGGCTGGGTTGATAAAACCAGCAAACCAAGTGGAGAATATCTGTTCTTTAACAGATCCCGATTGTGAGGCTTGCCAGTAAGCGGAATGGCCATCCACACCGATACCTTCACCTATTGCTGTGATAGCCTTGGCCTGGATCCTGATGTAATTTATTCCATGTACGAGACCATTCCCAGTATTAAGCAAAAGGACGATTTTGTGGTTCGTCTAACACAAAATGTGTTTAATAAGAATTTTCAAACCCAGGGAATGGAAAATATACGACAGTTTGTCCATGATCTCATCGGTTATTACGTTATTATGGAGGGCATCTTTTTTTTTGCAGGCTTTGCCATGATACTGGCCATGAAACGTCAGAAAAAAATGGTGGGAATTGGAGAGCAGTTTGAATATATCATGCGCGATTAAAGCCTGCATCTAGCCTTCGGCTGTGATCTGATAAACACCATAGTGGGTGAAAACCCCTTCCCCTAGATGAGCCAATCCACCGATCTCTCCAAGGAAAAAAACTTCTTTGAGACCCGGGTTACGGAATATCAAATTGCAGGAAACTTATCCTGGGATTGATTAACGAAATATTCATCTTTCATGGTATACTTTAAACCATGAAAGATGGGGATTTTTTTAAACTTTTTCAGCATATAGAGCAATTCGCACCACTAACAGACTTGTTAAAAAAGGATATTTACCAAAAGACAAAGATAATGACCATAAATAAGAAGGATTATCTTATTCATTCGGGAGAGAATAATCAGAAGGGATATTTTGTCATTGAAGGATGTTTAATGCATCTGCATCTAAACGAAGAGGGGGAACATTCCGTATTAAGTTTTGCCGAGGATCAGGTATATCCCTACATCTGTTCCCCCAGTTTTTTTTCCAGACTGCCTGAGGATAGTGAAATCCAAGCCTTGGAGGACTGTACCGTTTTAGAAGTACGTCGAGAGGACCTTGAGAGCTGGGCATGGGAAATCCCCGACTTTGGGAGATATTATCAATCCTTGTTATCCCGGGGGCTTCATCATCAATACCGCTATTCGGCCATGCGCATATCCCTGCATTCCAAGGATTTTCTTCTGGCGTTACAGCGAGATTTTCCCCAGTGGATGGAGCGTATTCCCCATAAGTATTTAGCACAATTCATGGGGATCTCCCAGGAGTGGTTTTCTAAATTGTTAAAAGAACAGAAATAGCCTATCTTTATTGAACTACTTCAAGATCATTTTTCGTTATATACTCTATTCTTAATTATGGAAGAAAAACATTTTTTAGTGGATGAAGGACTTCCCATCCGAGCCTACGACGTGGATGCCATGGGTTATGTGAACAATATTGTTTACATCAGATGGTTTGAAGACCTGCGGCATTATTTTTTAGATCTCTACCTACCCTTTGATAAAATGATGGAAAAAGGAATCTCGCCGGTGTTAATTCATACTCAATCGGATTATCAACATCACTTAACCATACATGATAAACCCCGGGGCCGCATCTGGCTGAAGGATGCTGGAGTTACCAAATGGAAAATGGCCTTTGAAATTTATCAGCATGAGAGAATCCACTGCGTCGGAGAACAATGGGGATATTTCCTGGATTTAAAAAATCAACGTCCCACGCCCCTTCCCGAAGAATTGAGAAGGGTTCCCCAAAACCTGCAGACTATTCCCTAATTTTAAAGTCTCTAGAGATTTCTCTGCTTCGGTCAGAATTACAGTCAGATTTACTTCTCTTTTTCGGAAGGGGGAAGCCAGGTGGAAATACAGCTGATGAGCCCCTTTCCTGTGAAGGGTTTTACCAGGCAGTCATTCATTCCTGCTTCAATACAGGATTGTATATCCTCCTGGAATGCGTTTGCCGATAGAGCAATAATAGGAAGATCCAGTCCCTTCTCCCGAAGGATACGGGTTGCTTCCTTTCCGCCCATCTCAGGCATATTAACATCCATGATAACCAGTTCGGGTTTTTCCTTTTCGATAATTTCAATGGCCTGTTTACCGTTTTCTGCAAAGCGAACCTCGCATAAACACTTTTTAAGATGAAAGGCTACAATATCCCGGTTGGTGGGAGAATCGTCCACCACCAGAATAGAACGCCCTTCTAGATTTTCCCTTTGATCATCCTTAGATTCAAGGGTTTCTTTTTTCTGTTCTTCTATACTATCCACTTCAATGGTGAAATAAAAACAACTTCCCTCGCCCGGGGTGCTCTGTACTTCTAAATTGCCTCCCATTAGACTTACCAGCCGATGAGATATGGGCAATCCTAAACCGGTGCCGCCATAGATCCGGGCAGTTTTGCTATCGGCCTGGGAGTAATCCTGAAAAACAGTGGCAATCTTCTCTGCTGGGATTCCAATGCCTGTGTCTTTAACTGAAAAGGTTATATTATATTTCTCTGTTTTGAGCATTTCAGTTTTTAATTCCAGTGTAACTGAACCATGGTGGGTAAATTTAAGGGCATTAGACATTAAATTTATTAGTACTTGGCTCAACCGTAAAGAGTCGCCGATCACACTATCCGGTAGGGGTCCCTCTATGTGATATTCATAGCTGACAGACTTTTCTTCAGCCTTTTGACGTAGCAGCATGATCACCGAACGAAGAAGATCCTCCAATTTTAAAGGAATCTTTTCCAGGGTTAATTCTCCTGATTCGATTTTTGCTAAATCCAGCAGACTGTTGATCAACCGGGAGAGTCGGTTTCCTTCCTGAATAATGGTGGTAGCATAACCCTTTGCCATACCCTGTTCTTCAGACTGCTGTATCATTTCTGCAAAGCCTAGAATTCCCCCCAGGGGGGTTCTAATCTCATGGCTGATGGAAGCCAGAAAATCCGATTTGGCCTGGCTGGCCTTTTCGGCTTGACGTCGGGCGCGTTTTAGATCTTCCTGGGTAGCACTAAGCACCGTTACTGTATGTTCAAGATCGAGATTACTTTCCTTCAGTTCCTGAGTTCGGGTGGCCACCAGATCTTCCATATCGTTTTGATATTCCAAGAGAGAAAGTCTCATTTTGTCGAAGGAGGTTCCGGTCTTGTAAATTTCCCGATATATCGAAGGGATCCTGACAGGGCGTTTCAATTTTTGCTGTTCCACATTCTCTGCGGCCCGCTGGAGTTTTACCATGGGCCTCGAAATAGATAAAGCGATTATCAATCCGATAAGACTGGAAAATAGACCCGCACCCAGGGTAAAAAAGAGATTAAAAAGCCGGTTTTCCTTTAATATTCCAATATAATCGTCCTCGGGAAGATAGATCACCAATGTCCAGGGCCAACGGGATACTTTAAAAGGAGTAAACATGGCGTGGTAGGTTTGGCCTTGATAATCAAAGGAGAGAAAACGGCTTTCCGATTGAGACTCTTGAATATCCCTGTATTCCTGATAGGCCTGCCGCCCAACTGGATCGTCTAATTCACTGATGTTTGTCAGCCTGAGCGTTTCTTCTTCTCCCACGCTATGTTTGAGTTTATCCTTATCGGGGAAGGCAATAACACTGCCCTGAGAATTTAAAATAAAGGCCTTCCCATTCTCTCCAATCTTCAGGGTGGCTAAAAAATCAGATAATTCATCGATTTCAATATCCACCCCAACAATACCTACCAATTCCCCGCTCTGATTATAAACGGGAGTAGCCGTGGTAAATCCTGGGTTCTGTGATGTCGTAAAGATGTAAGGCTCGGTCCAAATCTGCTGCCTTTCTTGAACGGCTTGAAGAAACCATGGCCGAAGTCTTGGATCATATTGGTCATTCAAATCCCAGTATCGACGAACTTCATCTAATAATACATCTTTATAGATCATCTCAACGGTTCTTGAGCCGCTTTGATAACTGATGATTTTAGTTAAATTGGGAGCAAATTGATCGCCATAATGGGAGGCCATAATGAATTCGCCCTGAGTGTTGGCATAATATATGGCGGAAAACTGAGTAAAAAGACTAAGCTGTTCATAAAAATAGGACTCCATTTCTGCAATATTCGTACTATTAACGATATCGTTAACGGCTAAGGCCGAGGTCAGGGCCGCAGCATCCTTTGCCGGTTGTAAATGGCTGCCAGACTTATCGATGGTATAGGAAGAAATATTGTACATGATATCCTGTGCATGGTTTAAGAAAACTTTGCGAGAGGATACATAGGTGGAAAGAATACTAAAAAGTACCGTACTTACCACTAAACCCACCATTCCAAGAATCAATATTGCTTTAATAGATAAACGTTTCTTCTCAATCATAACGAGGATTATAAAGTATTTGTAATGAATTTAAAAGTATTAAATATGCTATATCTAGCAACATTGTCCCAGGGAAATATTTATGAAGAGGAATCAATTACCCTATTTTTTCCCAGTGCCTTTGCCTGGTATAAATTACCATCAGCCTGCTTTAAAACCCCTTCTTTATCTTCCATATAGTGTTTTATGGTAACAAAAACCAGGGCCATAGCCAGGAGGTATAAAGAGCATCCATAAATATTACTGTACGCACATCCAAAGTGAACATATAACAAGTTTCATTTAGAGATTAGGGGAAATCAAGCAAAGTCTTTAAGAGCATCCATAGGATTATGTGCAAAAACCCGATCTTTCACCACAAAGGTGGTAACATCCCCCAGGAAGGCCCGAGAAAATAAAATATCGTGGCCTAAACACAGTCCAAAGAGAATGGCTAAATCTGCGCCCTGCCGGTTTAACTGCTCCGCTTGACTCAGAGGATTACAACTTACCCCGGCAATGGAACTGTTTTGATTTAATTCATTTTGACTATGGGCACCGGCAGTGCAGGAGATTCCCACAAGCTGGATTCCATGTTTCTTAAAAAGTTCAACCATTACCTTGGCCTGTTTTTCCATGCCGTAACAGTAGGCCAATGCCGGTTTTTTATACCCCATGGCCGGAATAAATTCTAAAAGTTCCTGCAGCCTGGATAAGCTGCCAGCCTTTCCCCCATCAACCAGATCTGCTGCGGCCTGAACCACAGACTGATTTTCCGATTGATGGTATTTTTTCTCAATGGCATCTCGATCAAAGGATTCCAGCCCGCAGCTCTTGGCGGTCCGGCAGGATTTTAAATTACAATTTAAACAGTTCAACGATCCCCTCCTTGGTCTGAATCATCCATGGATAAAAGTAGGATATCAGGCAAAATCCTTGGATATACCGATGGCAGCAATGGTTCCATCGGCCACAGCGGTGGTTATCTGTCGATAAGCCTTGGTTCTTATGTCTCCTGCGGCATAAACTCCATCCAGGCTGGTCATCATTTCATCATTGGTTTTCAGGTAACCCCATTGATCCAAATCCATTTTTTCTGAAAAATTTTCCAGATTAGGAATAAAACCTACAAAGACAAATATTCCATGGCTTCTCAATTCTTTACGTTCTCCGGTCTTAAGGTCTTCCACCACCATACCCATGTCCATATTTCCGTATTTTTTAAATTCCCTGGGTTCATGGGAAAGTTTGAATTCTATCTTAGGATCAGCCTTGGCCTTCTCCTGGGCCACTTTATTGGCCTGAAGTTCATCAAACTGATGGACAATGGTTATCTTGCTGGCGAATTTGGATATAAATAATGCTTCTTCGATGGCGGAGTTTCCTCCTCCTACAAGAATGACTTCCTTATCTTGGAAGTACTTTGCATCACAGGTGGCACAGTAGGAGATACCGTTTCCCTGATATTCCTTCTCTCCGGGGATTCCCAAAGGTCTGGGACGTGAACCCGTAGCGATGATAATTTTTTTTGCTTTAATGGTTTCCACACCATCAATTTTTACGGTCTTGTTGGTCAGATCCACTTTATTAACTTCCACGGCAGCCCGGAATTCCACACCGTTGGCCTTGGCTTGTTCGGACATATAATGAGAAAGCATATAACCGTTTTGGGCTTCTATAAACCCAGGATAATTGGATACCAAATGGGTGGTGGCCACATAACCTCCGGGTAAGGCGGTATCCACCATAATGGTACGCACATGGGCCTGGGCCAGGTAAATTCCTGCGGTGAGACCGGCGGGACCTCCTCCTAGAATAACCACGTCGGTTTCAGTTTCTTTCTGTTTTATGCTTTTATGAATTTCTTTGCTGCGCTGTTCTGGCAGCAGTTCGTCCAAATTTTTCATCAATTCAGAGCGTTTGATACCACCGGAGAGTTTATCACCCACCATTTCTCCGTCCTTATAAAATAGAACCGTCGGAGAACCACTGACATCCAACTTCTGGGCTAATTCTTTATTCCCCTGGCGGAATATTTTTACGAAGGAAATATCCCCGCCGTAAAGATTGCTCAAATCCTCATATTTGCTGGCCAATGCCTCACAGGGGGGACATTCGGTGCTGTAAAAATCCACCACCGCCAATTTTTTATCCAAGACTTCCTGTTGATACTGATCCTGATTAATTTCTTTCATCTTACCTGCCATCTTTTCTCTCCTTCTCATAATGGGCATATGCTCCATATTAAGGCCCCAATGGGGCATTCGTTCTATTCTTTCTTCGATATTTATGGTCGAAGAAATTCCTACCTTTTATTTAAATTATTCTACCCGCAGCAGCTGGTGCCCTGATTTTCTTGGGGCGTTTCCAGCCATTCCTTTTCGAAATAGGCCGATAATCCAAGTTCCATGAGTTCCTTCACAGGTCGGCAATCTGGGCTATTCAATCTACCACCGTGATTATTCTTAGCCACCGAAGCACAGCCTCCTCCGCAGGCAAGCTGCACAGTGCAATTTTTACATTTATCGATGGTGGTAACATCGCGGTCTTGCCACTGTTCTATCAAATCCTCTTTAAGACGTACCTGAGGATAAAAACTTCCTAGCTGTTCTTCTTCCTTGCCTACCGTGGCAGTACATGAATAGATTCGTCCAGTATAATCAAAGGCCCATTCGGTTTTTGTTCCAGGACAAGAATCTAAAAGCGAATCTGGAAGATCGCCATTCTCCCAAAGAAAACGGCTAAGGGAAAAGGCTGGACGGTGGAATTCAAGAATATGGGGGTGCTGTTCCAAGAGTCTATAAAGATCCTGATACATATCAATTCTATTATAAAGACGCTTTTGGTTGGCCTGACAATAGTGCAGCTCATAATTTCGACCCAATTGTGTCTTAAACAATGGGTGTTTAGTCCATCCCCGGTCTATGGCGAACTGTGCCAATTTAGGAATTTCATGGATATTTTCCTTATCAACCACCATGCGCAGGTTCACCGGTAGATTTGCCGCCAATGCCTCATCAATACCTTCTACGATGGCATCAAAGCTTCCCTGACCGCCTTGAAGAGGCCGACGTTTATCATGAGCCTCTGCCACACCATCCAGGGTCACTTGAATTTCTCTAATCATTGCCTGCTTCAATTGGGGAATATAACTTTTAAGACTATGCCCGTTGGTCACCACCGCCACCGATAGATTTCTTTGCTTGGCCCCTTTCAGTAATAGGCTTATATTGTCCCGGGTGATTTGATTGGGTAACAAAGGCTCTCCGCCAAAGAGAGTGATATATTTTTCCCTTCCTGCAAATTTACTATCTATGTAGCTAAAAAAAGCCTCTACAACCTGGGGAGATAAATCCTGTTTTGTAGGATCATAACCAGACTGATAACAATAGCTACAGTTGAAATTACATTGATAACTGGGAACAAAAAAGATTTGTATTTCATCGGAATCCCGATCTTCTATAAAATCTAAATATTTACGCATATAAAGCTTTTTTTCAGCTTCAGGATCTACTAAATAACCCTTTTCTTGTAATTCCTCAGGGTTATCATAAATACCCTGTTCTATGTTCTTACCTATCTCTGGTTCCAGAATATCCGCTTCACCAGTCAGTGGATTCGCCAAAAAATAATTGGATGAATCGTGTATTTTAGAAAAAATTGTATATTTAGAAAACTCCATGTAGCACCTCAAAAAAAAGAGCCCGGAGGGAATCCCCGGACTCCAGGGGGATTAGTCGTGACAGCCTGCCACAACCTTTGAATTCTTGGCGCAGCACTGAGCTACAGCCTTGGAAGAATGGTTCTTTTTCCGTGTTAATGATTTCACACTAACCTCCTTCTATATATTGTCACAGCCACAATTACTAGGACGGAATCCTAAAATTGTCCAGCTGGCGACTTCTATTTCACCCTTGGGATAGGGTTTGCTCTCTTCTAAAATGGTAATATCTCTAAATCCAGCATTAACCAGATGTTCCATGTACTTTTCTTTGGTTACAGAACCAGCCCAGCATTCCGCCACGGCTTGAGAATCATTTCGATATTTAGCAGGTACTTCTTGGGTAGAAAAAATATCACTGACTACAAACCGTCCGCTTTTTTTTAGTACCCGATAGATTTCATTCCAAACCTGTTGCTTATTTTCAGCGTGATTCAATGTACAGTTAGAAATTACCAAATCCAAGGTATTATCTTCCAAGGGTAGTGTTTCCAGATTGGTCTGTCGAAAATCCACATGCTTTACCTGGAATTTCTCGGCATTTTTTTTAGCCTTGGTCAACATTCCCTCAGAAATATCCAACCCGTAGACAAAACCCTCAGAACCTACTTCTTCGGCAAGACGAAGAACATCCTGTCCCCGTCCACTGCCAAGGTCTGCACATATTTCTCCCTTGGCCGCCTGAGCTTTATCAATGGCCCCACCGCAGGAAAGACAACAGCTCTCCTCGGCCAACTTGGAATAACGTATATTTATTGCTTCAATGGTCTTTTCTTCTGCCATAAATCCTCCTGATATCTACATAGTAATTAAACTATATAGTTTTGTCAATATAGAGTTTTCACTATTTTCAAAAAACAATAAAATCCTTATGAATTAATGCTTTAACCCATTTCACATATTTTAGAGCATCCTCTTATAACCAATATAAGATATATATCTAATTATACCAGAAGAAACCTATGGAAATTCATCAAAGAGATTCAGCCTTTGATGGTACTACCATCATCCAAATTTGAAATACCCCGGGAATTCCCAATGCAATGGAAAATAAAATCTGAGTAATTGTGATCATAAAGAGAGGGCTGAACCATAGAGCAAGGGTTAGCTGTCTAATAAGGACCAAATAAACCATCCAGGCAATGGTGCTGAGAATAATGGGAAATAAAAGAACGCCAAGGATAAAGAGAGAATATCCGCTATTACGAATTCTTCGAACCATCAGAGTAATATAGATAATCA
>JAQICO010000170.1 GCA_027858495.1 Spirochaetaceae bacterium | reverse complement strand
GCATTTTTCACAGATGGTGGATTTTGCATAATATAAAGCATTGTCAGCCATTTCTATGATGATCTCATTAATGGCTTCCTTTTTATTTTCGATGTCCATCCAATCGGTGTTTTTATTGGGAGTGACTTCGTATATTTCCTCAAGACACTCTATTCCCAATTTGTTACAGACATGGGCTTGGTCATCCAATAAAGAGCAGACCCCAAAACTTGAGGTAAATTGTATTATTTCACCTTTGCTGGGAACCTCTATGGTATTGATTTTTTCCATCAATTTATTGCCGACAATTACCGCCTGGTTTAAATTGGTATCGGGTAATAGGATAAGAAATTCCTCGCCCCCGTAACGACCAGCAATATCGTAGGATCTTATACTTTGATTTACCACTTTACCCAGCATGGACAGAACTTTATCACCGGTCTGATGGCCGTAGCTATCGTTGATAACCTTAAAATGATCAATATCAAAAAAGAGAAGAGAAAGCCCACGAAGGCTGCGAATGGAAAGCCGTTCTCTAAGAAGATTCATTAGATTTCTACGGTTATGTAACCCTGTCAGCTCATCGATGGTGGCCTGCTGCAGAATCTCTTTATATTCCATGAATTTCTGCATATGAATATTTACGGTTGTAATCAGCTCGTCTTCATCTATAGGTTTACCCAAATATGCAATAGCCCCTTTCCTTTGCCGGTCGATTAAAAGACTGCGGTCGGCCAGAGCGGTGACAAAAACTAAGGGCAATTTACGAAAGTCAGGATTTCCGATCAAGTTGTCATGAAAGGCATCTCCCTTCATATTGGGCATATTATAATCACAAATTATAAAATCGGGCCGGTATTTATAAGCAGCGTCAATTCCGAATTTACCATCGGCAGCCGTAACAAAATTACAATATCCATTGCCCCTTAGATAGGCTATTTCTATTTCTCGGATATCTGGGTTATCATCCACAATAAGGATAAGGCCCTTTCTATAATCGAATTCATCTGTTTTATTTGGGGTTGAGAGATATTCCTCAATACCTATTTGATCTTGGTTAATTTTTTCCTGCAGACTTATTTGAACCAGGTTATTTACAGGATTTGGTATCAGAGAAATTTCTTCCTGGGGAGAAATACGCAAAGAGGCATCAAAAATATCTTCTCCTTTTAAAAATTCAAGAATAAAGGTTGAGCCCTTGTCTATACCCTGAGATTCTGCACGAATAGTACCCTTGAGAAAATGGGTTAACTGTTTTGCAAAGGCTAAACCCAAACCAGTACCCTTGTATACGCTGTTACGGCCAGATTCCACCTGCTCAAAGCGATTGAAAATGCTTTCCAATTTTTCCTGATCCAAGCCGATTCCGTTGTCCTGAATACGGATTTCCACCCTATCGGCCTTTTCTTCCAGGTAGATGAGAATCTCTCCATTTTCGGCATCGATATATTTAATAGCATTGGAAATAATATTACTGAGTATTTCTTCCAGCTTATCCACATCGGTGTAAAAGTCATCGATTTCATGGGGGGGCATGGATTCCAATATTTTTATTTTAGAACTGATAACAGTGGATCGGTAGAAGTCTAACAACTGGGTGAGATATTTTTTGGGTTTGGTCTTTTGTATCTTCAGCTTTAATCCCTCGGCATCCATCTTCGCCAAATCAAGCAAACGATCGATGGCCGATTTTAATTTGGATGAGGCGGCATGAATACTATTTAACCGCTGTATATCCTGCTCCGGATTCTCTGAATAATACTTTTTTCCAAGATCCGCATTGTTCATAATGATACTTAAAGGAGAACGGAAATCATGGGTAATGTTGGCGATAAAGTCGTTTTTCATGTCGTCCAAATTGGTGAGTTTTTTATTGGACTGCTGAAGTTCTTCTAGAGTTTGAGAGACCTCTTTTTCCAGCTGATTTCTCTTTTCAGCGAGAAATAGATAGGCCAAAGCGGAACTGAGATATTCCTGGACGGTGACATAAATATGTTCATCGGAAAGGTTCAGACTTTGTAAAAGATAACCAAATTGCTCCTCTTTATAATTAAGAGCCGATACGGCGAGGAACAGAGGCTCTGGACCCTCAAAAAAATCATCAGGCAATATGGTTTTGGTGGTTATTTCCATAGGAAGATCTTTACGTATACACCCTTTGGAACAATGGTGCATACGAAGCTGTGAGGTTTTAGGGATATCCCATCTTAATATATCTCTGCGGCGGACTTCTCCGTTGTATAAAACGATAAAACCATAGTCGAGACCAATTAATTGGAAGTGGTTTGAAAGAACCACAACCACTTCTTCGATGGAATTGATAAAACTAAGGTCTTGCTTAAACTCCCTATGCAGAATATTATTTGCAGCTTCAACGGAAAGCGCCATTTCTTCACGGCGCTTAAAGAGATCACTGAATAAGCCCTGTCCCATACTAAAAAGATCATCCAAGACCTTTCGCTGATTATTATCAAAGGTCAGCGATTCGGTCTCTCTTTTAAGCTCCGCTAAAAACTGGGACCAATTGATATTATCTAAATCATCTAAAATGGATTTCGTGGCTAATTGATTGAGTTTCCGAATGAAGGCTGGAACATTCTCTTGTTTTGGGTCTTCAAAATTGAAACAATGAATCAGTTCTTCATACCCCCCCTCTAGGAATTCAGACTTCTCCAGAGGAAAGCCCTCCCCAGTCCTTATACGCTCCAGAAGATCTATCTCTTGATTATCATTGGTTTTATCTAACCAATCCCTTACAATGGTAGGCAGACAGCTACAGCTTTCCCGAGTTACCAATTCTGATGGAATAGAATAAACAGCATCCACGGCTTCGCCCTGAATAAGGGACATCACTACCTCATAGGCCTTTCTTACCATTTGTTTCACCGGTTGCCCAATGGTGGTCATGGGCGGCTTTAGGTACTCCACTCCGGCTTTATCGTCAAAACCAAGCACCGCAATATCCCTGGGGATATTGATACCCCGCTGTTCAAGGGTTTTAATCAGATTGATAGCCATATCATCATTGGCACAAACAACGGCTTCCACATCCAGGCAGTTACGTTCTTCAAGAATATCCACAGCCCTGTCGCCTGCATCTGGGATAAAATTACCCGGCAGAATATAGTCATCCACCAGGGGAATATTGTGCTCACTTAAAGCGTCTTTGTAACCCTGAAATCGCAGGTTGGCCTCATCGTTGTTCTCTGGTCCCTTAACAAAGGCAATTTTTTTAAAGCCATGAGTAAGAATCAAATGTTCCACACCGGATCTCATTCCTTCTTGATTATTAACAATAACCGAAGGGATATTGTCTAAAGCAAGGGATAAACTAACCAGGGGAAAGGAGTCTAAATATTCTAAAAATTGATAAAAATCAGAATCAATGATAGGATTTATGGTTCCGGAAGATAAAATGATACCATCCAACCGGTGCTTGTCCACCAGATTAAAAATGATGTTCTCTTCCTTGGTATATCTTCGGGAACTATCTATTTTTTGTCCGCTAAAGACTATGAGATTGTGTCCCCGTGCTTTTGCTTCTTCCTTGGCCGTTTGCCAAATGATGCACTCATAGGGAGTATCAAGCTGATCTATAAAAATACCTATGGTCTTTCTCTTTTTAATAGCAGTTTCCTCAAATCTTTATCTCGTTTATATATAATTATTACATGACTCTCCTGCAAAAACAAACATAAAGCTTGAAAAAAGTGCCTGCTTTTTAATATTCAAGTTAAAGCAAGGTTTAGATTCAATTCAAATTTGATTTTTCTAATTTCAATTTCAAGAGATCTGATATCCACTAAGGATACTTTATGACTAACCCCTTGTAATTATACCTGGAATGCTCTGTTTTTTAACTTAAGACGATATAAGTCTTCCATTATTATCCTCTGGAGACAGGTAGTCCATAATTCTTCGTATATTAACCATAGCAGCTCCCAGTATAATCATTGTTTTTATCCTCTCTTTACCCCTGACTGGCAATTTACAGAAGTGCCCACCAAATGGGTGGATAACGCTACGGACAGTACTTTCGACAGAAGCTCTAATATTCAGGTTGTCTTTGTTTTCATTAAATTGCTGCTTTTGTAACGCTACACGAATATTATCATTAGTAAAACGAATTATGGATAGATCTTTCTTTTTTAGTTTCTTAGCAAAACATTGACCTTTCAGCGAACACACCTTGCAAGCATCACTGTCAAAACCAGCACTATATCTTCCCGGTTTCCCTTTTTTGATTTTTCCAGCAATTCCATTAGGACACTCAATATTTACAGGTTTACCTTCATTATCTTTTTCAATTTTGAAATCATCAAGACTAAGTTTGTTTTCATCCTTCTTACGTCCCCGAAGGGCTGTAACTGAATGTTTTATACCATTCTTTTCTATTGCCTCATCCCCAATTGGTCCAATATAGCCTGCATCTGTGACAAGTTCTTCAATGTTTGTTCTTATCTGTAAGTTGTCCAGATCATCTGCCATAAGTGTTTGATCATCAGTTGAATTGGGCTCCAGATTTGTAGTTGTAATAAGCTGCAGGTCATTCTCGGAATCACAGGTCTCTGTTATGTTTGCAACGTATCCCTTTGCTCCTTCTCCATTTTTTTTTCTATAAGTTGCACTGGTATCATCTGGTGACTGAAGGTATGAGCCTTTTAATTCAGTTCCTTTTTTGACAACAATTTTCTCTTCTTCGAAGCGGTAATGCTCTTGAAACACCCTCACAAGATTTTTGTAGTCAGGGCATGTTTTGTATTTTGTTTTAAACTCACTTACAAAAAAGGCTAAGTCTTCCCCAATTTCTTCTAACCTGCTCTTAGCTTCATCTCTTTTTAATCTGTAGCAATAGTGTAGAGCATCCTCTTTTATATAGGTAGAGAAACGTTCACTATATTTTTCTATTTCAAGAGGGGACAAAAGTCTATGTAGGCGGTGAATAATTTCAACCAGTAATTGGATTCTGCTCATATTCTGAATATTGCTCTGTATTTGCGTAGAGTCCATCCGTTGCAGTCCTGTTTTAATATTAAATTTCTCAATCTGCTTATCTGTTATTTTTTCAGTAGCTTTTTGAATTAAGTTTATACCATGTTTTCTTTCATATTCACAAAGTGCTCTTCTGAAGTAATAAATTGTCCGTAAGTCAAAATATTCTTCATCAAAATCCTGCAAACCAAGAGCATATCTTACCTGCAAGTCAAAGAGAAAATGACTATATAATTCTTCATCGCTCCATCCAAATCCAGACTTTAAAGTTTCAAAGCCTATCAATATATTTACGGGTGTATTAGGTCTTGATTTTTTATCACTGTAGAGTACAGAGAAAACTTCTTCTTCAAGTTTGCAGAAATACTCACTGTAAAAAGATTGGGCCCATGATCCTTCTAATATTTTTCTTGCAGTCTTGGGAAGTTGATCTACTGCTGTAAACATTTTGCGTTGCTGGTGTTTTTTATTAGTCTGAAACATTTCTCCTCTCCTACAGGAATTTTATCATATTATTGAGATTTGGGGAATTCTTAACCTTTTTGCAGGGGAGTCTTACATTATATTAAAAAATTTGCAATTCAAAATATTATCACTCTGAAGATTAACATGATATAAAAGCATTTAAAAAGCTCTTTCTATTGGTTCAATCTATTTTTGAGTTCCCTCCATTGAGGTAAAAAATTATCCATGGCTTTTTTAAAATTTCCACCATGATTAGGGTGTATAAAATGCAGCAGCTCATGGACCACCACATACTCCAGTAATTCTCTGGGGAATTTCACAAGTTCAATATTTAGCCAAATACGCCTTTTGCATTGATTACAGCTTCCCCACCGGGTTTTCATTGATTTTATACCTACAAAACTTGGCATTCCATCAATAAGGGGTGCCCAATGATCAACCAGTAATTGAATTTGATCTTTTAATATTCCGCGATAATATTTATAGAAGACTTCTTTCCTTTTATCTTTTGTACTGTCCGGCCGGAGAAAAAGAGTAATGGATTTTTCCTCGATTTCAACCCGAGGCTTTTTTTTATGATATTCCAGCTGAAGAATATATTCCTGCCCCCATAGGCGATGGGATTCCCCAGAAAGATAGTCCTCAACCCTTTGGGGGCGAGATAAATGGGCTTTTTGATGCTTCTCTATCCAGGTTAACTTACCTTTTATAAAATGAGAGATTTCTCTGTCGCTGATAAACAACGGAGCAGAGACTCTCACCTCCCCAAGAGGGGGGTGAATTCTCAAATGGAGATGTTTAACCTTTTTTCTTGTGACCTGGACATTCAATGATCCAATCTGGAGTTGGCTTATATGGTTTAACACAATTGTAATATTATTAGAAATGTGGATAAA
>JAQICO010000059.1 GCA_027858495.1 Spirochaetaceae bacterium | reverse complement strand
ACGATTGTTTGATATAATACTTAAAAAATAAATGAGACCCTTGTTACCCATCCTTAAATCCTCTGCAAATTTTCCTTAATTATAATAATTTCTCCAATTCTACTTGATAATTTACCAATTATTGTGAACATTCAAAGAAGCGTTAATGGATTAAGGCTTCTCTTTTTAATTATAAGGATGTAAAATGTACGTTGAGTTAATGAAAGATATTTTTGCACTATCCAATATATTGGCCTGGAGGGTCCAACTTATAGGCATCATTTCCCTTTTTCTGGTAATTGAAGTACTTTTGATTGCTTTGATTCGACGTTTAGAAAAAAAGGAATTTAATTCTAATATAAATTTACTTGATCCTTTATTAAGATCTCTGGTCAAGGGTATGTTCTTTTTTTGTTTTTCCCTTATTTTGTTTACACTTCAGCGCTCCCTTCAAAGAGATACAACAGTCCTATTTCTGAATTGGGTTTTTGTTTACGGGCTCTTAAATTTAGGGATAATCTGGGTTTTACTTTCCTTTACCACCCTTATCTTCAAATCTAAAACCTTGAATCAACAAGTTACGGGCTCTATCAAGAAGATCGTAAAAATTTCACATAGAGGGATAAACCGCAGCATCCTAATAGGTGTTTTGGTTCTATATACCAGAATGTTGTGGCGCCATGTGCCTCTTCCCCTAAAGTCTGAGTTTTGGGTCATAACCATTGTTATCACCAATGCGCTTATAATGGCATTAGTTCTTTTTTTTGCCCTACAGAAAATATTTCCTCTCCTGGTGGGACATCTGGAGAAAAAGGACCCACCCTCTAAGACATTTTTAAACCTGGTGAAATCAACAATTGGTCCTCTCAAAATTCTTATTTTCTCATTATTCCTTTTTATGGTGAAGGATTTTATTCAGGGAAATGAGAAACTCATATCCCTATTAGATCTTCTTCTACGCCTTTCATTTTCCATTGCATTATTATTGTTTATCTATAAACTCACCGACTCCATTCTCTCTTCATTAAGCAAATTTTCAGAAAGTGAAGATAACAGCCTGGACAAAACCCTCTTCGAGATGCTTCGGATGATTACAGGTATCATTTTTATAGCGATTCTGGCTATTATTCTGATAAAAATTATAACCGGTAAAGAATTGACTACCCTTTTAGCAGGTTTGGGAATTGGAGGACTAGCTTTAGCCCTGGCCGCTCAGGATACCTTAAAGAACTTCTTTGGCAGCATCATGATTATGACCGATAAGCCGTTCAAAATCGGTGAAAGAATTATTGCTGAAGGCTTCGATGGTACCATAGAGTCTATAGGGTTCCGCAGTACCCGAATTCGAACCTTAACGGGAAACCTAGTGATTATTCCGAATGATAAAGTAGCTCAAGCTTCTGTTGAAAATATTGGGAAGCGCCTTTCAATAAGACGTTTGTCTAATATAACTATTACATACGATACACCACCAGAGAAAATCGAGAGAGCTTTGGAAATCCTCAGAAATATTCTGGAAAACCACCAGGGAATGCAGGAGGATTTTCCCCCTAGAATCCATTTTAATGAGTTCAACAGTGATTCACTAAATATCCAAATGATTTACTGGTATTTCCCTCCCAACTATTGGGACTTCCTCTCTTTTACAGAAAAGGTAAATATTCAGATAATGAAAGATTTTGCCGCAGTGGGAATCGAGTTTGCATTCCCGACTCAGACAACCTATCTGGAACAGGCCGATGGAAAATCCATCAAATTATCCATCGAGGGTAATCCCTTAGGGAATGAATAGCAAGATTGGTAAATCAATTATTCTATGCCAACTCTTCTTTCTTCTCTTATTTTATAGTTGTGAACTAAAGAGGTAATCCAATGAACGTGAAGGGGATTCAAATCCTCCTTCAGGCTTTTCCCTAGTCTGGGAGGTCACATTTCCCAAAGTCGAATAAATTCATCCTAAAAGTTTATTTCCCGATTAACCACCAGGGGTTACAATGAGATCCTGTAAGAAAAACTCTGGAGGTCTTTTAATGTGCTTATTCAATTCCCCTAAAGGGAAGAAACTGCCGCTGCTCTTGGCGGTTTTACTTATCTTTTCCTTTTTTATAACATCCTGTTCCCAGCTGTCACTGGAAAATTCAGCCAGCAACAGCGCCAGGGCTGCAGGGGATTCCCTTCCGGACCTGCCCCGCATGACTGGAGTAAACTGGTTTGGCTTTGAGACCGATACCTATGTACCCCACGGGCTTTGGATTCGGGATTATAAATCCATGCTGATACAAATGAAGGATCTTGGATTCAACACCATCCGCCTTCCCTATAGCAATGAAATGCTCACCCAGTATCCTGGAAACGCCATTCAGATAAACGCCTACGGAGTCGATCCCTACACCGGCGAAGTGGGATTGAATACCGATTTAGAAGGTTTAACCTCTATGGAGGTGATGGATAAAATCATCCAGGAAGCAGGAAATCTTGGTCTTCGAATCGTTCTGGACAACCACTCCCGTACGGCCAGCGGATACATGGAAGAGACCCTCTGGTACACCGATACGTTCAGCGAAGAACAGTGGATTGCCGACTGGGTATTCATTGCCGAACACTACAAGGACTACGACAATGTAGTGGCCTACGACATCAACAACGAACCCCACGGCGGATATATCGTTCCAGGAATGAAGCCCCCGGCCACCTGGGGTTTCGATCTTGAGGAATACGGCATAACCGACTGGAAAGCCGCGGCGGAACGCTGTTCCCTGGCCATTCTGGAAGTGGATCCCGATATCTTTCTGGTGATTCAGGGAGTTCAGGATTATGAAGGTTCCAACTATTGGTGGGGCAGCAACCACGCTGGTCTAAGGGACTACCCCATCACATCGCTGCCTAAAGACCGGGTGATCTATTCGGTTCATGAATACGGCCCCGAAGTAGCCTCCCAGGACTGGTTCACCGAACCCGACTTCCCGGCAAATCTGCCTGCTCTATGGCTGGACCGTTTCTGGTTTATCCAGGAGGAGCAGCTTGGAGGCCTCTATATTGGAGAAATTGGCATAACCGAGGAATCTGCCGAAGATCCCAGCTCCATCCCCTATCAATGGATTACCACCTTTCTGCAATTTGCAGGAAAGGATGTGCACTTTACAGTCTGGAGCTGGAACCCCAATTCCGGCGATACCGGAGGAATACTTCAGGACGACTGGGTATCGCTAAGTGAAGCCAAATATAATCTCTTTAAACCCTATTTGGAGGGCTCAGAGCCCATAGAAGATGACACAACAGCCCCAGGAGTTCCCAGTGGTCTGAATACCGCAGACATTGGTACAACATGGGCAAAGCTCAGTTGGAATGATGTGAGTGACAACGATCTAGCCGGTTACAGAATCTACCGAGGAAGCTCCGAGGATAGCCTGACGCTATTGGGAAGCACAGTTACAAGCCTATGGACAGATTCGACCCTTTCCGCTGAGACCAGCTATTTTTATGGGGTTTCCGCCTATGATAGCAGCGGCAATGAAAGTGCTGTTTCATCGGTGATATCCCTTACCACAGAAGAAGCATTACCCGTAACGGCGGATCTTAGCCTGCAACTTCAAATCAGCGATAGCGCTGCAAGCACCAGTACCTTGGGGCTGAAAATCCGTTTAGTAAATGACGGAACCAGTGGAGTGGATCTTTCCGGGGTGACCCTCCGTTATTACCTGACCAATGAAAACAGCGGCGGAATGGTTTTCAATTGCGATTACGCCGGCGGCCCCATCGAAAGCGGTTGGGACAGTATCACCGCCCTGGTGCAGGGAAGCTTTACCACCATCTCTCCATCCACCGACACCGCCGACAGTTATCTGGAAGTATCCTTTGATGCTGATGCAGGAACCCTGAAGGCCGGAGGATTTGCCGAGGTCCAATGCCGGGTTACTCACAGTGATTGGTCCGCCTTTAATCAGACCAACGATTATTCCTTCACCGCCGAAAGCAATCTATCTGAGACCCTGACTATGACAGCCTTTATAGATGGGGTTATTGTTACAGGAATCGCACCCTGATTTAATTCGATTAAAGATTTTGGCCGATATCCCTGGGGTATCGGTTTTTTTTGCCCCTTTAAGACTCTTTAAGAAAAAAGGTTGCTGTCTAGAGATTTCCATAACATAATGATCTAAAAATATAAGGGAAGAAATATGTTAGGTACAGAAAATGGCCCAACCAATCCCGACAAAAAAAAACGCCCCTCACTGGGATTAATGGTTGACTGGATCGGAACACCCTATCATCGAGAAATCGCCAATGGCTTTGCAGACTACTGTCAAGAAAAGGATCTTCACGCGTTTTTTTATGTTACGGGTCGTTACCAGTCCGAATGGGAATCTGAGAAGTGTAGGAATATTCTATTTGATTTTGTAAGCGGTTATAATGTGGATGGACTGGTTATCACAAGCTCCTCCATCGGGAATCTCTCGGGAAGCCGGGCAGTGCAGAATCTATTAAAGGACTATGGCCAGCTTCCTCTGGTAACCATAGGAGAATCCTTTCCCGGCATTCCCTACATCGGACACGATAATCAACAGGGTATATCCATGCTGATGGATCACCTCATCGACCATCACGGTTACACACGCTTTGCCTTTCTTCGCGGAAGTGAGGACAACCAGGAAGCCGATACCCGATTTAACGCCTTCATGGATAAACTGAGGGATCGGAAAATTTCCATTGCACCAGAAAACATTTTTTCGGGAATGTTCCGTCACGAAGACGGTAGAAATGCCGTGCTTAAGCTGGTGGAGAGAGGTCTCTCCCAGGTCCAAGTCCTTATCTGTTCCAACGATATTCAGGCCATGGGAGCCCATCAGGCCCTGAAGGAATGTCAGGTGGCCGTACCTCATCAGCTTGCTCTGGTGGGTTATGACGATAATGATTTCAGCCGTTATGCAGGTTTCACCACCATCAGACAATCCTTTTGGGAACAGGGCCGTTTGGCCGCCCAGTGCTGTCACCGACAGATCCTTGAAGAGGAGACGGAGCAAATCTTTAAAACACGTCCTCGTTTAATCCTACGAAAATCCTGCGGTTGCTCAAATCCCCTGACACCGGAGAGAGAAAAACCTGAATTACTTCAAGCCCAAGGAGTTGAATCTTTGAGCAGCCAATCCTCGGAGATTGTTGAATCCGCCATGGAGGGAGTGTCCCTCCCTGATGAAGAACGAGAGACCCTGGCCGGCTGGCTGGATAGGCTTTTTTTCCTTTTCATGCAAGAGATGACCCAAGGAACCCCGGAACCCGGCTTTTTGGAAATGTGGAACCGTATTGTCGGCTGGTCTTCCGAACGGGTTCAGATCCGAGATATTCTGGAACGTATTCGTGAAACATTTTTAGGACTGTTGATCCATTCGCTTTCCCAAAATAAACCATGGCAGGATTACTGGAGATCCATGGCCGATTCTGCCCGAACCATCTTGGAACAAAACATTCAGGATAGCCTTTATTATGATAAGGTTCTCTTTGATTACCGCCTGGAAGATATGGATGAGACCGGTGAGCGTCTCATGGGACTTTGGGGACAAAGTGAACAGATGGATGTTATCGCCCAATCCTTTCCCCGAATGGGAATCAAACAATGTTATATTTCCCGTTATGTAAACCCCGAGAAACCCATGACCCTTTCCCGGCTTATTCTGGCCTACGACGAAAATCACCGTTATCCTCTGGATGAGAGAGGCATTCAGTTTCCCACAGCTATGCTGCTTCCCCATGGGATACTTCAGGCGGATCACCGCCATTGTCTGGTCATACAGGCTCTTTTCCAGGGTTATCAACAGATTGGCTTTGCTTTGTTTGACGCATCCAATAGGGATTGGCGAACCCTGGAAATTCTTCGACACAAGATTAGTCTATCTTTAAGAAGTGCAGATATGCACGAAGAAATCCGTGGGTATACCCAACGGCTGGAAGAACAGGTAGCCCAGAGAACCAGGGAACTTCAGGATACAAATAAAAAGCTACAGCTTGAAATAGTTGAACGTCAACGGATTGAACAGGAACTCAGAAAGAAGGAAGAACACTTCCGGGAACTGGCTCTTTTCCTTCCCACGGTGATTATGGAACTGGATTTACGCATGCGCCCTACCTTTACCAACCAGGCAGGTCTTTCTCTTTTCGGTCTGATCGAAGAGAATCTATTCCGCTCAGAGAGTCTGTTACATTTCGTCTATGAGGAGGATCAGGAGCAAGCCGAGGAGTATTTCAACAAGATCCTTAAGCTAAAACGTCCCCTTTACGGTGAGATGCGTCTCCTGGATTTCGAAAAAAAGCCCGTCACGGTTCTGGTCCATGCCAGCCCCATACTGAAGGATAACCTGGTCAAGGGAATACGAATAAGCGCCATGAGAATAAAGCCGCTCCTCTCCTCGGTGGTTATGCCGGAGGATCTGTTCTTCCACCACTACCATTTTAGTCCCAGGGTGAAGGAGGTTCTGCTTCTTATGTTACAAGGGTATAAAACCCCGGAAATAGCCAAGAAACTCTTTATTACCGAGAGTACCGTGAAAGCCCATATCAGGGCGATCTACACTGAAACAGGAGTGAAGAAAAGAAGTGAATTTTTCCGAATACTGGAAGAGTATCAGGTGAATCATTTTGGATATCAATCCTATATCTATTCCCTACTTTCCCAGCTGATCAAGGAATAGGCCAAAAAGTTTAGAATAAATAGACTATAAAGTTGATTTCCAATAATCCTTTAAGTTTATCAACCACCTCCAGAGAGATCTATAATTAGTTGAATTATACAATTATTATATGGAGGTATTTTTATGCGTTTAACTTATCGATTGATTGTCGCCCTGCTGGCGGGAATCCTGTTGCTTACATCAGGATGTTCCAACCGGTTAACAGGAACAGATTATAGTTCTAGTAACCCTTCGGGCAGTCGTGCGACCTCAGCTTCCTTCAATTACGGAGAAGCTTTACAGAAATCCATTATGTTTTATGAGTTCCAACGATCGGGAGATCTGAATGAAGCCACAAGCCGAAACAACTGGCGGGGCGATTCTGGATTGAATGATGGACAGGATGTGGGACTGGACTTGACCGGTGGCTGGTACGATGCGGGGGATCATGTAAAATTCAATCTACCCATGTCCTACACGGCTACCATGCTGGCCTGGAGTATCTATGAAAACAAGGAAGCCTATGTGAACAGCGGCCAGTTGGATGAAATTCTGGACAACATCAAATGGGCCACCGATTACTTTATCAAATGCCATCCTTCGGCCAATGAATACTACTATCAGGTTGGAGACGGAGGCCTGGATCACTCATGGTGGGGACCCAGCGAAGTAATGCAGATGGAACGTCCCTCCTTCAAGGTGACCACCGCTTCTCCCGGATCGGCGGTTGTGGCAGAAACGGCGGCAGCCCTGGCTTCGGCGGCTATTATTTTCCAGGAATCAGACCCGGCCTATGCGGCCCTTTGTCTCAGCCATGCCAAGTCCCTTTTCTCCTTTGCCGACTCAACCAAGAGCGATTCAGGTTATACTGCGGCCAGTGGATATTATAATTCCTGGAGCGGCTTCTATGATGAACTATCCTGGGCCGGAATCTGGCTCTATCTAGCCAGCGGAGACAACAGCTATCTTTCCAAGGCAGAGGGATATGTAGCCAATTGGGGAACAGAATCCCAGACAAGCACCATAGCCTATAAATGGGGTCATTGTTGGGACGATGTACACTATGGTGCACAGCTCCTCATTGCCAGAGCCACATCCGACACAGATATGAAGGCTCTGTTGAAGGAATCCATGGAAAGACATCTGGATTTCTGGAGTGAGCCTGACCAGATAACCTACACTCCCAAGGGTTTGGCCTGGTTATCCCAGTGGGGTTCCCTGCGTTATGCCACCACCGAGGCCTATTTGGCTATGGTTTATTCTCAGTGGAATGAAGCAGATCCTGCACTGGCAGACAAATATACAAGCTTTGCCAAAGATCAGGTGGATTACGCCCTGGGCAGCACAGGCCGCAGTTATATGATCGGATTCGGAACCAATCCTCCCGAACATCCCCACCATAGAACCGCCCAGGGTTCCTGGGAGGACAACATGAACGTGCCGGCCTATCATCGTCATGTTCTTGTGGGAGCCCTGGTGGGCGGCCCCGGCAGCAGTGACGACTATACCGATAGTGTCAGCGATTATGTGAGCAATGAGGTAGCCTGCGACTATAACGCTGGTTTTACCGGAGCATTGTCCTATATGTACGGTTTATACGGAGGAAGCCCCATCTCAGGGCTCAACGCCATAGAAGAAGTGGATGAACCGGAGATCTATGTAGCCGCCTGTATAAACGGTTCCGGATCCACCTATATCGAAATCCGAGCCTACATGAATAACATCTCCGGCTGGCCTGCCCGAATGGGAGATAATCTATCGTTCCGCTATTTTGTAGACTTGACCGAGGTATTTGAGGCGGGTTATTCCCTCTCAGATATTTCAGTAAGCTCCAATTACAATCAGGGAGCCACGGTTACCGGGCCCATTGCCTATGACGCCTCAGAGAATATTTATTATGTTCTGGTGGATTTTGCAGGAACCCTGATCTATCCCGGTGGACAGTCGGCCTATAAAAAGGAGGTTCAGTTCCGAATCGCCCTGCCTGCCACTGCTACAGTATGGGATAATTCCAATGACTATTCCTATACTGGAATTGGAACCTCAAGCAACTCTCCCGTGGAAATGACCACCATTCCTGCCTACGATCAGGGTGTTCTGGTTTACGGAGAAGAGCCGGGAGAAGTGATTCCCGACACCGAAGCTCCAGCAACTCCTACCCTTTTGGAAGTCTCCCAGAGTGCTCTCAATTCCATCAGCCTAGATTGGGCCGACAATGGGGAAAGTGACTTAGCCGGATATCGGGTTTATAGCTCCACCACCTCGGGATTCACACCTTCTTCTTCAAATCTTGCGGCTTCTACCACCTCCAGTTCGGCTGTGGTTAGCTCATTAAGCTCAGGAACCAGCTATTATTTTGCCGTCTCCGCCATAGACAGAAGCGGTAATGAAAGCGATGTCATCCTGATTTCAGGAACCACTGCTGAACCGGATCTGATAGCTCCTGCAGTACCGGAAGATCTTGCGGCCCTTGCAGTATCAGCCACCTCGGTTGACCTTACCTGGAGTGCCGTTGCCGATGAAGATTTGGCCGAATACAGAATTTATCGCGGACTAACAGCAACATCCTTGAGTGTACTGACCAACACCCTGGGCCTGAACTATTCTGACTCAAGCCTGACTCCCAGCAC
>JAQICO010000392.1 GCA_027858495.1 Spirochaetaceae bacterium | reverse complement strand
GAGCGGTTGTTGTATCAAAAATCCCCGTATTGAAATTTTCATGGGTGTAAAGGCAGGAATCTATTGTAATTTGGTCACCTCCGTCTTCATATAATAAATATTGGGTATTATTTAAGTTTGAGTAATGTACAGAAGAATTATCAATGAAAGTTCCACCCAATATTGAAGCATCTAAACCTGAATTACTGGAGTTATTATAATATAGATTATGATAGCCTGTGGTGGTTGAAGTTAATTCCTGATATATGGCTCCGCCGTTGTCTGCACTGTTTTCCACAAAGAAGTTCTGAATAGACCACAGTGTACTATTTGATTGAAAAATAGCTCCGCCACTGCCCGAGGAATTATCATCATTATCTGCATGGTTCGAATAGAAGAAGTTATTTATTAAACGATTATTCGTTGAATCTATTAGACACATTGCTCCACCATTTATTAAGGCTGTGTTATTATCAAATCTTAAATCTTTAAAGGTTCGATTGGTAGAATTGGAGATAAAAAGTGCTCCTCCATTATCTCCCGCAGAATTTCCATTGAAGCTATTTTGGTTAGTAATAACCATGGAAGTACTGGCGTCAACATAAATTCCCCCACCTCTACTGGTAGCCATATTATTGTTGAAGCCTATATTATCATCGATAAACAGAGTACTGTTGACGCTATAAATTGCCCCCCCATTACTGGCATTATTAGATTGGAAATTAACATAATCATTGATAGTAATATTGCCGTCTATTAAATATATGGCCCCTCCATCTCCCAGGTAATTCCCATCATTATCTGCCGAATTATTTTGGAATTGTTGTCCTGCTATGAATAGGTTTGAACCGGTATTTGCAAAAATTGCTCCACCATGTTGATTGGCCGAATTATAGGTTATCCATGTTTGGTCAAATGTTAGATTACTGGACATATCCAGATATATAGCCCCTCCATTCAATATTGAGTTATTGTAATGAAATCTGCTTTCTCCATATCCATTATTACCTACATTCAATAATCCTCCTCCTGAAAAATATATTGCTCCACCATTACCTGTGAATGCGCTATTACCGGAGGATACTTCACTTTGAGCTCCGAAATTCGAAGTAAAAACATCGGCATCTCCATTTGATAGATACAATGCACCTCCATTATTTGCCTGATTTCTATAGAACTCTGAATTATTTATGATGATTGTATCTGTGTCTGTTCCTTCAAAATATACAGCACCGCCAGATCCAGAAATATTATAGTCAAAGGTACAATTTGAGATTTCCAAGGATCTATACGAAAAAATTGCACCTCCTGAGGTTGAACTCGCAACATTGGTGTTTTCAAAGGTACCATCGCCAAACTGACTATTTTCTATGATGGCATTTCCTCCTTCAATATATATGGCTCCTCCATTATAGGCCGCAATATTCCTGATAAAGCTACTATCCATAATGTTTAGACTTTCCCCAGCGTTGTTGCCATTGAAATAAATCGCACCGGCACTACCCGATGTACTTTGATTGTCTTCAAAATAACAATTAGTCAAATATAAAGTATTGGCAGAACTTATGGCTGCTCCCTGGTTTTGCGACCTGTTACCAATAAAATTACTGTTAGTTATAGTTAATGGATTACCGGCATAGGGGTAATAAATCGCACCGCCCTTTCCTCCGGATCCAGCAGAATATTCATAGGAACTGTTATTGATAAAGATACAATTATTTATCTCAAAGGGGTATTCCATATAGATGGCCCCACCGCCACCCGAACTGTCATTACAACTTCCATTTTCCAGGGTGAAACCATCCAAAAGAGTATTCCCGTTGGGAGCTATGGGTTCTGCAATGCCAAAAATCTGTGAGTTCTTATTTGTGCTGTAATATGCTGTCCAGGTACTTATGATGTGTTGAGAACCGGTTCCATCGATGGTTGATATTTCATTTCTCGTAGAAAAATCACTGGAATAGCCACCCAAAATATGCAGATCAGCATAGGGCTGTAAAAATTGGTTTACCAGTTGTGAAATATCGTAATCTGTATCGTTGGTATAGGGGGTATATGTACCTCCGGCCACTTTGACTTCAAAAATATTATCAGCAATTCCATCGTTTAAATTTAATAAATGAGCCTGATCCATTGCCTGCTGTAGATTTGTATATGGGTTATTTTTACTGCCCATTGTGGCAGATGGGTCAACAGAGTAGGGGGCATCATCTACAAAAATAACCGGAGGTGCTTTATAGACTACTTTATTGCTTACGGCCATATTTCCAGCCCAATCTTCAATTGCTACTATTATTGCATAACTTATATCGGAGTCTAGGTCACTGTAATAGGTAAATTCTGTTCCTGAATTGGTTGGCAAATATACAGGATTGTTATTGTTAATATCTATGGTTATAGAATCTGGATCATTATCCTGTATATAATAAAGCATTAGATTATATCCGTAGAAGTTGGGGGGGTCACCTAGATAGGTCATTGGAATAACCAATCTTTGATTGTCCTGCGAAATAACTCCAATTTCCGGTGTATTGGGTGCAGTGGTATCGAAAGTAAAAGCAATTCTATCGGAGTTAATATTTCCGCTGTTATCACTGTAAAAAATACTGTTCTCAGCAAGAAGTATCTCACCGTATTCTTCATCTTCACCAGCTATATCGTCAATCACATAATCCAATTCAAATAACATTCCATTGGATAATCCCCAGGCAGAACTAATGTCACTAATTGAATCGGATAAAGTAATATCATTGTATTGGGTTGTTAGGGCTCCGGGAATCTGATCGATATCGTCTATGGGAAGATAACTTCTAATATAAAGTGTCTGATTAACATCATTTACAAATTGGTGATCGTAGATATTGGGATTCTCTTCGGGGTTATAATGACTGAGTGTGATGACCTTTCCACTAGGACTATACACGATTGGATAATATCTATCTTCATTAAGGGGTTCGTTAAATTCATCTAATATACTGGATGGGGAAATATGAAAATTCACAGAAATTTCTGGGTTTAAATCAATTTGTACTCTGAAAATCCTTAGGGTATCGGAACCTTGAGTAGCTCCCCAATCTTCCAATGATGTTAGGGTTATTTGAGGATTATCTGATCTTAAATTATCAAGAAGACCATCGTAGCTGGATATACTTTTATTGAGTTCTAAATAGATATAGTTGTTTGGTTGCTGGGTTATCAGCCCTTCATATTGTCGATTATATGGGTCTAATGGATCAATAAGAGTGTATATCTCCACTTGTAATTGATTGACTATCCAAACATTATAGGCTCTTTGATCGTCGTAAAAACCCTGTAAATAAATAATTTGAGCTTGATCTTGTGAAGGGATAAATGGTGTAGTTCCATTATTAAAAATATCTGTATCAAGGGTAATTTGTTCTGTATCCTCGGTATAAAAGGTGGGATAGGCGTTAAAATTAGACAGATCTTTCCAAGGATCCATATAAAAAATGACTAGATCATCCTTAATGACTCCATGAAGATCATAGACCAGCATTGTATTATCGGCTGCCCTAAGAACAGCCGATGTAATTCTTGGGTTTGCTTGTTCTTTTTTTACATTTAAAAGTATATCCGCTCGCTGCATGGTGCAGGAAATTAAAATAAGAGAAGTTAAGATAAGAAGCAGAATATATTTTATCATAATATAATTATAACCTCAAAAAGAGAAAAAATCACCTATATCATCAAAAGCTTTGGTATTTCCCCTTCCCCTTGTCCTTGTCCTTGTTATTGTTATTTCCCCAATCCGCGAAAATCCGCGGCTCTACCTCTCCTTATCTTTATCCGCGAAAATCCGCAGCTCTACCTCTCAAAAAAAATCAACGCCCTAAAGTCCATTCATCGGACCCGTAGCGTTCTTTGATCAATTCCGTAACCCGACATTCTTCCTCTCGGCTGATAATACTGGGTTTGATAGGGTATCCCAATTGAGAAAATCCCTCTTTAAACGCCTCAATAATATCTACCATCTCCGGTTTTTTACCCAGAATTTCCTTCAAACATATAGACTCTAGCGGCTCATCATTATTA
>JAQICO010000344.1 GCA_027858495.1 Spirochaetaceae bacterium | reverse complement strand
GCAGTGGTTCTCCCCCGCTTATTACGAACCCCCGCAGTTCTTAGGCTATTTTCTTCTAAAAAGCCCTAATCTCTTCCATGGGAACCAGGGTTGAAATGTCTATCTTCTGAACCAAATCCGGATTATGACAATAGGGACAACGTAAATTACATCCCGGCGTAAATAGAACTGCAGCCACCTTTCCGGGGTAATCCAGTAGGGTGGTTTTTTGCAGTCCTAGATGACTTAATGTCAAGGAGTTACAACCTCTAACTTATGGGTTAGAAACTCCTCAAGACCAACTACGTTGTCGGTTCTAAAGGTTTCTTTATTTTCTGAATCAAACAAAATAACAGTAGGAGCTGTATAAACGTTATCCTCCACAGCCATTTGAAGACCCTCTTCTGTGTCTACATCCACATATTCACCAGAAACTTCCATGGTTTGAACAAAGGCTTTCATGGGTGGACAGTTAGGACATTCTTGTCTGAAATAAAAGCGATAGCTTGATGCTAGTTCCATAGCCGATGAATCACCAGATTCTGAATCATCCATGGCAAAAAGATCACCTTGGGAATTATCTATTACTTCCATTACTTCAGGTTTCTGCTCTTCTACAGGTTTCGCAGCAACTACAGGTTCCGAAACAACTACAGGTTCGGAAATTGTTTGAGGTGTTTCAAGCTTAGTCGGTTGATAGTGTACCTCATAGGTCTTTCTAATGGCGTATTCTTCTTTTTTTCCCTTATTCCAATTTTTCACAGAACGGTAATAACCTACAATACGGCTATATACTTCAGTATGTCTGCTTTGGTTATGGTCAAGCTGTGTTTTTAATTCTTCTATTCTACTATCGATTTCTTTAAGGTTCATTTCCCCCCTCCTTGGCTTATTATTTGTTCTCTTTGTTTTTCAAGTTCACTCATCTCATTTTCAATTTTATCCTGCTCCTCTTTACAAGCAGGACAATGGAAATGTTCTCCAGCTAAATATCCATGTTTAGTACATATGGAGAAGGTAGGAGATATGGTGAAATAGGGGAGCTTATAGTTGTAAGAAATGGATTTAACCAGATCTCGACAGCCTTCCCAATGATGGATTGCTTCGCCTAGGAAACCATGAAATACCGTACCTCCAGTATAGCGAGTTTGAAGAGGATCCTGCAGATCCAAAGCTTCAAAAACATCGGCTGTATAGTCCACGGGTAGCTGAGTTGAATTGGTATAAAAGGGATCTTCAGAACCGGAGGTAATGATATCGGGATAGCGTTTTTTATCATGTCGGGCTAGACGATAACTGGTACTTTCCGCAGGAGTGGCTTCCAAATTATATAGGTCACCAGTTTTTTCTTGATATTCTACAAGCTTTTCTCTCATGAAATCCAAAATCCTACCGGCCAAATCTCTACCGGTTTCTGAGGTTATATCTTCACCGGTAAAGTTTAATAGACATTCATTCATACCAACCAATCCTATGGTAGAAAAGTGGTTATTTAAATGTTTCAAATAACGCCGTGTATAGGGAAATAGCCCTGTATTTAACAGGTGAGTAATCACCTTTCTTTTGATTACCAGTGATTCTGAGGCATAATTCATTATACGAGTTAGATTTTCGAAAAATTGTTCTTCCGTTCTTGAAAGATAACCGATACTAGGCAGATTTATAGTTACGACACCTATGGAGCCGGTAAATTCGTCGGAGCCGAATAATCCACCACCTCTTTTTCTTAATTCTCGTTTATCAAGTTGCAGTCTACAGCACATAGACCGTACATCATCGGGGTTTAAATCTGAATTGATAAAATTTTGAAAGTATGGTGTTCCATATTTTGCTGTCATTTCAAAGAGAAGCTGAGCATTTTTCCCGTCCCAGCAGAAGTCTTTGGTTATATTATAGGTGGGAATAGGGTAGGCAAAACCTCGACCATTGGCATCCCCGGATATCATCAGTTCTAGAAATGCTTTATTGATTAAGTCCATTTCTTCCTGACAATCTCCATAGGTATAATCCTGTTCTTTACCGCCTACAATGGCCTTCCGATCTATTAAATCCGGTGGTACTATCCAGTCCATGGTGATATTGGTAAAGGGTGCCTGACTGCCCCATCTGCTTGGTGTATTTACACCAAAAACAAAGCTTTGTATTGCTTGTTTAACAGCTTTAAAACCTAATTTATCAGCTCGTACAAAGGGAGCAAGATAGGTATCAAAACTAGATAGAGCCTGCGCTCCAGCCCATTCGTTCTGCATAATGCCTAAGAAGTTGACAATCTGAAAAACCAGGGTAGATAAGTGAGACGCAGGTTTTGATGTGATTTTCTCAGAAACTCCGCCTAGGCCCTCTGAAATCAGCTGTCGGATAGACCATCCGGCACAATAACCACTGAACATGGATAGGTCATGAATATGCATGGCACCGGATCTATGGGCCTCTGCAACCGCTTCAGTATAGATATTTCTCAGCCAATAATTGGCTGTTATGGTACCCGAATTATGAAGAATCAATCCTCCCAGTGAGAAATTAACATTTGCATTCTCATTGACTCTCCAATCGGACTGTGAAAGGTATCCATCCATGGTTTCATTAAAATCAAGCATAAGTTTTTGGGTATCTCTAATTGCATCATGCCGGGCTCGATATAGAATAAAAGCCTTTGCCGCGGCTACCTGACGATTTTCAATAAGAACCGTTTCAACCAAGTCTTGTATCTCTTCAACGGCAGGTGCTGAATTATGATGCCTTTTCTCCATGCACTCAGCCAATTTTGCTTCTACTTGACAGGTGAGCTCTTCTATAAGGGTTTCTGTTCCCTCTTCTTTGACGGCTTCCATGGCTCCCTTAACCGCCAGGCTTATGCGCTGTCGATCGTAGGGTATTACCTCTCCGTCTCTCTTTACAACCTGCTTCACAACAAAGTCTGATTGTAATGATCCCTCAATCCCTAAAAACTTTCTCCAATCGGTTCTTTCCACATCTATCACGACTTTTCTTTACCTCTCTTCGGCTTTTTCTTATGGTTTGTCATATCTTCAATGACTTTAATAAATTCTTCTACTTCTTCAAAATGGCCATATACCGATGCAAAACGAACATAGGCTACTTTATCTAGCTCAAAAAGCTGATCCATTAACATTTGACCTATTTGGCTTGACTGTATCTCATTGCTTCCCTTGCTGTGGAGTGCTATCTGGTCTTCCAAATGGGAAAGTAATTGCTCCACAGCCATTTGAGAAACAGGCCTTTTTTCTATAGCTCTTTTCAAACCACGTAACATTTTGTTCTGTTCGTAAATTTGTCGGGTACCATCTCTCTTAATAACCTGTATTACAATCTCTTCTATTTTTTCGTAGGAGGTGAAGCGATAGGAACAACTTAGACATTCTCTTCGTCTTCTTATGGTCGTCCCGCTTGTATTCTGACGTGATTCCAGCACTTTATCTTCCAGGCTTCCGCAAAAAGGGCATTTCATCAACTCTTCCTTGTACGCTATATATGTGTTGTATTACAATTAAATTGACTATATCACACTAGATATAGGTTGGCAATAGAAAATTTAATGTCATTAGTGAAATTTAGTTATTCTATTTCTCTTAAATTCAGTACCGTGGTACTTTAGCTCGTAAAAAGAATTTTACATTTATTAATATAATTGAAATTCCTTGATGATGGTAAATCCATTAACCCTGGTTTCAAGGTCTGAAATTATATCCATTTCATAGGGGAGGGTATCATATTTAAAGCTGCATCGTAATTTTGTCTCAGCTTGTTTATTTATTGTCAATTCTAGCGGAAAGGGGGATGGGGGAAAATTTCCAATCATCAGAGTGGCTTTCGTTCCAAGGG
>JAQICO010000349.1 GCA_027858495.1 Spirochaetaceae bacterium | reverse complement strand
AGATTTGATCAGTTTGGTTTTCCCCTGGTCAAATCCTCTTTTGGGAGAATATAGAAAAACCTTCTTTGTCCATTGTCCTGCCCAATCGGCAGGTAATAAAAGGTCACCTGGTTTAAGTTTTTTCCTTGCAATGCCTCTAACTGCAGAGACCATGGTATCAAGATTTATACTATGTATTTTTAACTCCGTCATTGAGGGAAAATGAATTGTTTTACGTTCTTCTGAAAACCCTCCATTTCTAGGGCTTATCTGCAATTGCATATATTTACCCAGATCTTGGGTTAAAACATCCTTAATTTTATAATAGGGAATCAACTTTTTACCTCTCTGCTTTACTATATATTTAAAACCCCGTTATGATAAGAGCTATGAAAGATCCATGTTCCATTAAAGAATTAGCCGATGAACTCAGTATTAGCAAGGATACTCTGTCCAATTGGATTAGGACAGGGGCCTTTGAAATCTTTCAGAATAAAGATTCTCTATTCCCAATGAATGAACAAAATAAAAAGCGATTTCTTGAGGAATTACGAAGAAGCGGAAAGCTTCAAAGCCGAGCCAATAGAGTTCATTTCGAGGGTAAATTGACCAATCTTCAGAAGGATCTTGCCCATTGGAGCAAAGATTATACAATAGAAGAACTTTTACGTGTTTTTATCCAACGATGGAACTTGGAAGAACCCCAGCATCATGAAATATTTCAGGAAGAACTTGAATTACATTGGCCAAAAATTGACGGCTCCATAGCTGATAAACTTTTTAACAAAATTCTTCTGGACTGCCCTGAAGACCCTCTTGGGCATCTATTACAGCTTTTACAGCCGGGAAGTTTAAGGATAAAAAACGGAAGTTTTTTTACTCCTATAGATATCTGTCATAGAATGTTTCAGAATTATTCCGATTTATCACAAAAGACCTTTTTTGATCCCTCGGCGGGGTCAGGAAGATTTATTCTAGGTTTTTTAAAGGCCGGAGGAAATCCTCGTAATATTTGGGCCATGGAAAAGGACCCCTTATCCTACAAAATTGCCAGATTGAATTTTAGATTATGGGTGCCTGAATTTAACTCTGAACCTCCAATCTATTTGGGAGACAGCCTAAAGGACCCTCTAATATTTTTACCGAAACAAGGGGTTGATTTAATGATCAGCAACCCGCCTTGGGCAACAATAAAAAGCTATAAAAAAAAGGATTTTCCCCAAAGAGAATACTGGGCCAGCGACTATGCCGGATTATTTATGGCACTGGCAAAAGAACGGTTATCTCCCAATGGGAATCTTGGGTTTTTACTCCCCCAAAGCATAATGTCACAGAAATATCATGGTCTCCTAAGGAAACAATTATTAATACATGTATCCATATATAAAGTAGAGCTTTTAAATCAGTGTTTTCCCGGGATTCAGTCTTGGGTCATGGCAATATATTGGACGAAAAAGAAACATTCCAAAGCCTATGAAGTGACCATAGACGGACATAGATTCTCCAAGGCACAGCCTTCTCGTAAAGAGAACACTCAAGCCCCCTGGAATTTATATATGGATTCCCTAGATACAGAGCTTTGGGATAAAATGATTGAAATAGCTTCAAGGCAATTAAAGAATAGTAATGCTCAATGGATCATGGGAGTGGTTACAGGAAATAATAAAAAATATATATCTTCCCAAAAAAGTACCGATTCACCGGAAATTTTATTGGGTAAAGATATCTTTCAAGGGCGAATCTCCCATACAAAAAACTGGTTAATCGGAAATTTTAACAATCTACAGCAGAAAGCCCCTTTAAAACTATATTCTTCTTCCTGTAAGCTGGTATACCGTTTTATTGCACCCAAACCCCTGGCAGCCTTGGACTTTCAAGGAAGAATTATGCTCAACTCTGCCAATGGTCTTCTTCTACCCAGCTTAAAAGAGATGATCTTTCTCTGTTATTTATTAAACAGCCCACTCTATGGTTATATTTATATGAAGAAATTTCACAGCGTTAAAATCCTAAGAAGTCATTTGGAAGAATTTCCCTTTCCTGAATTGAATGAAAACCTTGAAAAGGAACTACATCCTATATTAACCATGGATTATTCAGATCAAAACTCAAATGATTTTAACAAATGGTTATACCGTTTTTTCCAATTAACTCCCAAGGAGGTAAAAAGAATTGAATCAGAAGAAACTCATTCTTTTACTGGGTAACCCCGGAAAGGAATATAATTCAACCAGACATAATGTACCATGGCGTTTATGCGATGTAGTACCATCTTGGAAAGACTTATCATGGAAAGAAAAATTTAAGGGTCAGTATAGTAATGATGGAAATTTTATTATTTTAAAACCCCATACCCTTATGAATTTGAGTGGGAATAGCCTTTCTGCAGCAATGGATTTTTTTAAAATTACTCCGGATGATATTCTAGTTATTCATGATGATCTAGAACTACCCTTCGGGAAGACAGCATGGAAATTGGGTGGCGGTTTGGGCGGTCACAATGGATTAAAATCGGTAAAGCAACACTTACATACTGAAGATTTTTTAAGACTACGAATAGGTATTGGTCGTCCGGTACACGGCGCAGTTTCAAATTGGGTACTTTCACCCTTCTCTGCCATTGAGGAATCCCAATTATCCATCATTCTTCAGGGTTGTGTTACCATGGTGGAAAATTATTATCGGGGAGAACTACCAAAAATCTTTAAACCTATTAAATGGATTGAAGCTTAGGTGATTGAAAAAAAAATATAAATCATCGATAATATTAGAGATTTTATAATGGCTTTATACATTTTCTGTTGAAAATATTCTCCTATTTTACTCTTCTAAAACCAAAGGAATTTAATATGAACAAAATAAAAGTTTACAGTATCGGTAATATCCTGATGGACGTATTGGCCGAAGCAAATGATAGTGAAATCAAGTCACTTGGCTTAGATAAAGGAATAATGAAACTGGTGGATCTTGAAGAACGTACAAAACTGTTGGATTTCATAGAAGACAGAGACCGGGTTTTTCAATGTGGCGGTTCTGCTCCAAACACAGCAATAACCTTGGCTGCCCTAGGGGTTCCTACGGCTTTATCGGGCAAGGTTGGTAGGGATGAATTGGGACATGCTTATATCCGTCAATTAGAAGAACAGGGCGTACAAAGCTTTGTAGCTCAAGAAGAGGGGCATACAGGGACCTGTATCGTATTAATTTCTCCCGATTCAGAACGTACTATGAACACAGATCTTGCTATCAACCGCCAATACTCCAAGGAAAATATCAATCCAGAAGCCATTGCCATGGCAGACTATTTTTATTTTACGGGATATATGTGGGATACTCAAAGTCAAAAAGAAGCTCTCAGTGAAGCCATAAAGATTGCCAGAGAGAATGGAACAAAAATAGTATTTGATTTGGCAGATCCCTTTGCTGTAAATCGAAGTAAAGATGATTTTTTAAAAATGATACATCAACATTACGATATCGTTTTTGCCAATCGAGAAGAAGCTAAATTACTTCTTGGGCATAATGACATTGTAGAAAGCATAAAGGAACTTTCAGCTCTCTGTGAAATAGCTGTGGTCAAGGACGGTTCTAAAGGATCCTACGTGGCATGTGGAGATGAAATTATCCATGTACCTGTTAATTCGGTAAAGGCAATTGATTCCACCGGCGCGGGAGACTGTTATGCCGCAGGATTTCTTTATGGTCTTAATAATCAATTCGGATTGGAAAAGTCAGGACATTTTGCTTCATGGTTGGCCAGTCAAATAGTGCAGGTTAAGGGAGCCCAATTTCAGAAACATCTTTTAGAT
>JAQICO010000395.1 GCA_027858495.1 Spirochaetaceae bacterium | reverse complement strand
ATGAAAGAATTTATCGAAAAGGTTCAAAACCAAATTCCCGTGAAAAATTTTCTACTTGCAAAGGGTAAAATGCCTAAAAAGAGTAGCTCGTCTTATATACATTTAAAACCCCGTCTTTTTCATCCTCCAGAATTACCCGATAAAAGTTTATCCATGGTGGATTATCGAATGGTTTCTCCCTTTGTAATGGTGAAAAAAGATGAAATTCTGGGAAGAATAATTGAAGAAGCCATGGGAGAAGAGGGAATTAATGTTTTTGGCGAGAGGATTGTTCCTGGGCAAAAGGATATTAAGCAACTTGAGGCAGGAGAAAATACCCAACAGGAAGAAGGGGTTGTTAAAGCGAAAATCTCAGGGCGTTTTGTTCTGGATAAAAACCGATTTTCCGTTTCAGATACATTGATCATTGAAGGGAATGTCGATTATGCAACCGGCCATATCTCCTTTGCCGGAGATGTGATAATCCATGGCGAAATTAAGGATGGCTTCCGTGTGGCCGCCGGGGGTGGTGTTTATTGCAAAAAAACCCTTGATGCTTCGGAGTTGTTATGTCGTAAAGATCTTATTATTGAAGGTGGAATTAAAGGAAGAAATACCGGTTTGGTTAGAGTACAAGGGAAAGTGGAAACACGTTTCATTGAAAATTGTCATGTCGAATCACAACAAGGTATTTCTGTTAAATCCTCTATTTTGGATTCCGAGATCTATACTCTGGGCGAACTCCTGTTAGGTGAAAAGAAAGGAACCATTATTGGAGGGGTCTGTTATGCTGAAAAAGGAATTACCACGGAAAACATTGGAAGTAGCCGCAGTTCTCATACATTGATTTATTGCGGAATCTCCTACATGAATATGCGTCAATTAAAACACCGGGAGAAGCGTCTTGATGTTCTAAATAAAAAAATGGATCAATTAAGAGCTCTTCCACCGTCTGAGGACCACGAACAATTGATTGAAAAAGCAAAAAAAGCTAAAGAAATCCTACAACAGGGGATAGGCAATTATTTGGTTGAACAGTATACTGATTTCTCAGCAGAAATCATGGTGAAAGGTACCGCATACCCTGGTACGGAAATCACCATATGTGATAGGCATTTGACCATAACTGAGGCTATTGCTAATAAAGTCTTTTATTACGATAACCCCAGCCTATCTGTTGCTTTTAGAGATATTTAGCCTAGGATATATTATATAATGACAGTTCCTTCAAGTTTCTTTGAAATCGCCTTACCATTTTTTTGTGTCGGTGCATTCATTTCTATTCTATTATCCATCATTGTAATACTACGTTTTTTTAAAAATAGTCTCTATTATTCTCTATTATTTTTAACTTTAATATGTTTATTATATGGTTTGGGCTATTTAGGGACGTTAATTAAGCAGAATATATACGCTGTGGATGACCCCATTTTCTTTTCCATGCTTATGGATATAAGTATGGCCGCATTGATCTATAGTTTAGCCCTTTTTGTAGAGAGATTTCTTCAAGAAAGAAAAAATATATACAGGTTAAACCGACATATAACCTTGGTCTGCGCAATCCTTTCTATTGGTATATTAGTAGGAAAACTATTGTTTCAATGGATAACAGGTTCCAATGTTGAACTAAATATCTTATATGGACCTATTCTATTGGTACTAACTTCTTATTGCTTTTTAATTGTTATATTATTCCCACTTAGGAACTTTAGTTCAACAGACCGATACATATATCCATTGGCCTTTTTCCTTGTTTTTTATTTTGTACTCGCCGAATTCTTAAAGATTTATAGTCGTGTGGATATAAGCCCTTTGCCACAGTTGAATTATTCAAGGTTATTAGTGGGGATGGTCCTTTTTTTATCGTTGATATACTTTTCAATAATCAAAGGATTTGTACGTAGAGCGCGTCTTGAAGAAGCTGCTAATGTCCGGGCCATAAATAGTCAAAAAGAATTGATATATAGTTCCAGTCATGATCAACTGACAGGGCTGAAAAATAGAAATTCCTTTTATCTGCATTTATCTAAAAGTATACATCAAGGTTTAATGGCAGAAAATGGTGACACCATGGCTTTGTTGGTGATTGACGTGGACAATCTTAAGAATATTAACACCAGCTTTGGTCATTCTGGGGGAGATCATGTCTTGCGGGTTGTCGCTGAAAGATTACAACATTATCTAAGGGTTACTGACCAGGTTTTTAGGATCGGAGGAGATGAATTTGCTGCAGTTTTACATCGGCTTACAGAACCTTCCTTGGCGGGGTTAGCCGCAGATAAATTGATCAGGGCTTTTTCTGAACCCGTAGAACTAGATACGTCCATCGGTGAAAGGAATATATATGTTGGTATCAGTATGGGGATTTCCTGTTTCCCTCAAGATAGCGAGGACCCAAAAGGTTTAATTAACCATGGTGAAATGGCTCTTTACGAAGCTAAGAAAATGAGAAATTCCTTTCGTTATTATAGTAAAAATATGGAATTAGTGGCAGAGCAAAGGGTGACAATGACCGGGATAATCCGAAAGGCTTTACGTCAGGAACTTTTCAGGCTTCATTTTCAACCCCTCAATGACATCGATGGTTATGTAAAAGGGGCTGAAGCTCTGATTCGTTTAAACTACGAGGAAAAAGAAATTGCGCCTTCGTTATTAATCCCTATAGCAGAAAGTTCCGGTCTGATTACACGCTTGGGAGAATGGGTCATAGAAGAAGCCATTCGTTCGAGAAGAGAAATAGAAAATCAGATAAGAGATGATTTTTTTGTATCTATCAATTTGTCGGTCAAACAGCTTAAGGATCCTAATTTATTATCTTTTATCACTCATTGTCTTCGTCGTTATCAGCAAAAACCTTCTCATTTCCGTTTTGAGATTACTGAGAGTTTACTCATGGAAAATTTTGACAGCTATATAGGGGTCCTGCGAGAAATGAAAGAAATGGGACTAGGTTTAGTTTTGGATGATTTTGGTACGGGATATAGTTCTTTGGGCTATTTAAAAAATCTACCGATAGATACTGTAAAAATAGACCGTACTTTTCTGGTTAATTTTCCCCAGGACAAGCAAAATGGTGCTATTATTGAGTCCATTTTCAATCTGGCAAGCGGGTTAAATATGGATGTAGTGGTTGAAGGTGTTGAAACCCATGAACAAAGAAGCCATCTTACCAGCTTTGATTATTCCCACCTCCAAGGCTTTTACTTTAGTAAACCCTTGAGTTTAAAAGACTTTTGCAGTTACTTAAAACAGGATAACAAGAAAATCAGGTAGAAGTTATATCAAATAGTAGTTTAAAATTATCTCTATTCGCCTGCTTAATATCCTCCAGTGATTCATTTCTTAATTCAGATATATAATTCAGAGT
>JAQICO010000104.1 GCA_027858495.1 Spirochaetaceae bacterium | reverse complement strand
TTTTCCTAAACGGCCTATATGCTGCATTTAATCATGTCCTTAAGAAACATGGTGGGTACCTTAACAAAATTGAGGGAGACAGTATCATGTTTCACTATGGAGGGCCCATTGATCCGAATATTAAAGGTATGAAAGAAAAAGACGCCCTTAGATATATCGCACGGGAACTATTTTACACCTGTATAGAATTACAGCGGGTTTGTCATCTTTTTAATCAAGCCAATGAAAGCGTTTTACAGAATGTCGAAGATAGCGGCGATATTGGACCTATACGTGAAGCCTATAATTTAGTGGACTCTCTTAGAAATAATTCCGATCTTGCCATCGCTATGAACGCCTTATTTCAGATTCGTATAAGAGTAGGTGCATCCCTGGGAAATGTAATCATTGGAAATTTCGGTCCTCAAGGGGCACGGCAATGGGATGTAATAGGTGTACCAGTAATTGATGCCAAACGAATGGAAACATCTTCTCCTGCCGGCGGATTGAGAATCTCCTCTAAATATTATGATATTTTGAAAGAAATAGGTATCTTGGAAGATTATTTTAAAAGGTTCCGCCGGGAAGCCTTGGTCATGGGAAGTGGATATAAAAATATATCTATTGATGAGGTTTTTAAATCCAGTCCTGTGCAGATAAAAGGCAAAAAGGTTTCACAATATGACACTTATAGTGTACAGGTTAATCCATCCTTGCCGGAAGATACGGTTAAACAACTGCAGTTTTTGTTGTCTAAAGGTCCATATGGGGTGGAACGAATCATTGAAATTTTACAGTACTATCGTGGGAATATCTACGTAATAAGCAAAGTGGAAAAGTTGTTTAAAAAAATGAATATCCAAATTCGAAGAGGGCGGTTGTTAAAACTGATTCAGCCGGATTTATATAAACAAGAAATTGCTTCTCTTGCAACTCCTGATGAAATGGTTTCGCATTTTGAAAAAAAATACAGCCTCTTTAATTTATTGGAAATCCTTGGAAAATTACAGGATGCTTTACGGTTAAGAAACGACCAAGAGGTCGAACGACCCTTTATTGAATACAATGATTTTATGGATATTCAGGAACAACGGGCTCAGAGCTGGTTTGATAATAACCGTTCTCCCACCTTTAAGACCTATTATTATTACAATGTAATATATCCGCTTTTTTTCTCTCATCTACAGGGCAGCATGTTGGAGTATCAAGCAACCCTAGATAAGGTAGAGGAATTATGATTCTAAAGAAATATTCCATTTTTATCGAAATTTAATAACAGAGGGAGTTTGTTATGAAAGGAACTATGTTAATAGTCATATTATCTCTGTTGTTTACAGGTTTATGGGCAGATGAACTGATCCTTCTTAACCGAACTGGTTTTAACATCATGGAATTGCAATATTTAGATGAGCAAACCGGTCTTTGGAGCGGAAATCTTATTCCTTATGATGTGATAATGTCACAGGATTATTGGCAGGGCGATGTTTCCAGCCAAGGGACAATAACACTGAGGTTAACCGATGAATTTGGTGATGTTTATACGAAAGATGTTTCTCCTTGGCAAGGGCAAAATAAGCAGCTTATTACCATTCAGGATCTATTGCTAATGCAGTCTTCCGAGGATTCTTTAACAATAAGGCTGGTTAATCAAATAGATTGGCCTGTTACCAAGCTTTATATTTCTCCCCAAGATAGAGATGATTGGGGGGAGGAATTGCTTAAAGGAAAAATATTACGTCAGGGGGAGCAAATCGAATTAAAACTTCCTGGCGTATCGGAAGGATTTTATGATCTCTTGATATCCTGTTATGAAGCAGATACCCTACTGGAATATCGGTTGAATGATTTTGAATTGAGAGATCGAGGGCTATTTTATCTTAATGCCGAATAATTTTTTACCCATATGCAAAGATGATCTAATAAAAAGAAAATGGAATCACTGTGATTTTATCATTGTCAGTGGAGATGCCTATGTGGATCACCCCTCCTTTGGAACAGCCTTAATCGGTCGTCTTTTAGAGGCAAATGGTTACAGCGTTGGTATTATTGCTCAACCTCAGAAGGATTCTGATTATCTAGAAATGGGTCAACCGCAGTTGGGATGGTTAATCTCCAGCGGTAACATGGATTCTATGGTAAACCATTACACCGCCAATCGTAAATTAAGAAGTGAAGATATGTATTCTCCCGGTGGTAAAACTGGACTTAGACCCGACAGGGCATTGCTTCATTATTGTTCGACCGTTAGGAAGCTATCTAAAAATATTCCGTTAATTATCGGTGGAATAGAAGCATCTTTAAGACGGTTGGTGCATTATGATTATTGGTCCGATAAACTTAGACGTTCAATTCTCCTAGATAGCAAAGCTGATTTATTAATTTACGGTATGGCCGAAAAACCACTCCTACAACTGGCCGGTCTGTTGAAACAAGGGGAGCAAATCGAGAATATACAGAATATTCCGGGGACCTTGGTGGTATTACGGAATAATCAGCCCCAAGAGCAGGATTGGGTGGAGATTCCATCCTATGAGGAGATGTTGGAACAAACAAAAAAATTCTCCCTGGCTTTTAAAATCCAAAGTCGTGAGAATAATCCATTTTCTGGTAAACCTCTGGTTCAGCAATGTGGTAATAGAATGGTTTTACAACTTCCACCTACCGTGCCCATGGAGCAAGGCGAGTTGGATAGAATTTACGGATTACCCTTTCAAAGAAAAAGTCATCCCATATATGATAAGGATGGTGGTGTTCCAGCCTTGAAGGAAGTTCTCTTTTCTTTGACCAGTAATAGAGGATGTTTTGGTGGTTGCTCTTTTTGCGCTATCACATTCCATCAAGGTGAGATTGTCCACTCGCGCAGCCATGAATCCCTTATGGAAGAGGTACGGGGATTTCTTAAGGATCCGCGATTTAAGGGGAACATTCATGATGTTGGAGGACCGACGGCTAATTTTCGAAATCCATCTTGTCAAAAACAAGCCACTCAAGGCCCCTGTGATCATCGTAAATGTCTATTTCCTGAGCCCTGTCCCAATTTAAATACCGATCATAGTGATTACCGTCAGTTATTAACAAAAATCCGCAGTATTCCAGGCATTAAAAAGGTTTTTATCCGTTCAGGAATCAGATACGACTTTTTAATGCAGGACACTCAGTCCGGTTTTTTGGAAGACCTTTGTAACTTTCATGTAAGCGGACAACTTAAAGTTGCACCTGAACATGCTTCCTCGGTGGTTTTAAAGGCCATGGGGAAGCCTGGTTTCAATATTTACGAGAGATTTAAAGAAAAATACGATACTACTAACCAACGATTGGGAAAAAAACAATTTCTCATTCCCTATTTAATCGCAAGTCATCCCGGTACAGATATGAAACAAGGGGTTGAGTTGGCCTTGAAGCTTCAAAAAATGGGTTTCATTCCTCAACAGGTGCAGGATTTTTATCCCACACCTGGTACTTTAAGTTCGGTGATGTATTTCACCGGTATAGATCCCCGTAATGGCAATAAAATACATATTCCTAAGGCAGAAGGGGAGCGAGCCATGTTAAGAGCACTTCTTCAATTTAATAGACCAGAAAACTATTCCTTGGTTCGAATGGCCCTTCTAAAGGCTAACCGATCAGATCTTATTGGCTACGGACCAAAATGTTTGGTCCCCCCAGGTAAGAAAAAAAGAAAAAAATGAGTCTAAATAATTAATCGTACTCCAAAATATTTCCAATTATATCTTTAACTTTGTATTTTAGATTGAAGGGAGTTGTAAATGAAAAAAATTGCTTTAATAGTTATGGTTTTATTTGTTATGACATGGGTTTTCTCTCAAGAGGATGTTATACATAAACTGCAATTGGACTCCTATGATCTTCAATGGCAAATACAGGGTGAACAGATTATTATTACTTTAAAAGCTAATACAGTGGGCTGGATTTCCGTTGGCTTTAATCCTAGTCGAATTATGAAAGATGCTGACATTAAAATTGGTTATGTAGATGATCAAGGAGATGTATTCTTTGAGGATCATTTTGGCAATTCTATGTTTTCCCATAGAAAAGACCGTGGGGGAAACGAAGCGCAGAATTTTCATGTTATTCAAGGGAGCCAGCAGGATGAATGGACAGAAATCCAATTCTCCATGCCTTTAAATAGTGGAGATGAAAATGATCAAATTCTGGATTTGCAAGAACCTGTAAAGATTATATTTGCAATGGGCTATGGTGATAACATTCGTGCAAAACATTTTAATACTGATTCTGCTACTATAGTTTTACAGCCTTAAAACCAAGGAATATCTTATTTCATTTTACCTCTAAAGATTTCAGGTCTATAATGGGGTATCAGGAGGTAAAAATGCAGACTACTGTACAACTGGTTAGAAGAATTTACCAAGAAGATCCTCAACTTATCGCTCAAATACACCGTGATAAGCAAGGAAAATTACAAAATCTTACTTACAAAGAATTTTATCAGGATGTTATTGCCTTTGCTCTGGCTCTTCAGGAGTTTGGAGTAAAGGAAGAAAGCATGGTTGGTCTTTTGGCTGAAAATTGCCAAAAATGGGCTGTAGCTGACTTAGCCGTAATGGCTCTCAGAGCGGCAGATGTCCCACGGGGAAGAGATATTACTGATAAAGAAATCAGCATCATATATGGTAGTACCCAATGTGAAGTGATTTTTGTAGAGCGGTTGGTCGATAAGGACCGGGTGATTGCACAAAAAAAAGAACTTAAAAGTTTAAAACACATCATTGTTTTTGAAGATCTTGAAAATTCTAAGAAAACTAAAGAACGGGGTGTTTCCATCCATAGCTTTTCTCAACTATTGGAAAAGGGTAGAGAAAAGATAGAAGAGAAATCCTCTCAAATTGATAAAATTGTAGATGCCGGTCTTAAAGAAGATTTAGCTACCATAATATTTACCTCCGGCACTACTGGAATACCCAAAGGGGTTATGTTATCCCAGCATAATTATGTTAACCAAGCGGATAGTATTTTAAAATGTATTGCCGTATCTAGAGGAGAAATTTGGCTAAGCATATTACCCGTATGGCATTCCTTCGAACGTTGTATACAATATGTAGTCTTCTGTAATGGATTAACCATGGCTTATTCCAAACCAATCGGTCCAATTATGCTGCAGGATTTTAAGGACATTCAGCCGCATTATACCACTGCGGTTCCACGTATTTGGGAAGCTGTATATAACAGTATCCACAAGAAGGTAAATGCTGCCGGCGGTATCAAAAAAATGATGTTTCGATATTTCGTTGGAATAGGTTCTCTTTATGTGAGTATGCAGCAGAGGGGGAAAGGAACCATCCCCCGTTTTAAAGAGAGAAATCGAATAGTTGATTTTTTAGTTGCCATTATTCCATTAATGCTGCTTTGGCCCGGAAAAAAACTTGGAGATGTTCTGGTTTTTAAAACCGTTAAGGGTATATTTGGTAGTCGGTTTAAATCAGGAATTTCCGGTGGAGGAAGTCTGCAGAAGAAGATCGACAAATTTTTCCAGGCTGCAGGATTGATTCTTCTTGAAGGTTATGGACTTACAGAATCCGGTCCGGTATTGGCCGTGCGTACAGAATGGAAACCCGAAGTTGGTACCGTCGGTCCAGAGTTTCCCAATATGGAAGTTAAAATTATCAATGAACGTGGAGAATCTTGTAAGCCCGGAGAAAAAGGAGTTCTTTATGCAAAGGGTTGCCAGATCATGAAGGGCTACTATAAAAATCATGAACAAACTGCAGAAGTCCTGTCAGAGGATGGTTGGTTAAACTCCGGTGATTTAGCGGTATGGACCTATGATAGAACCTATGCCATTGTTGGCCGTGCAAAGGATACCATCGTATTACTTGGTGGGGAAAATATAGAACCGGTACCCATTGAAAAAAATCTGTCTTCCCATCCTCTGATAGAGCATGTTGTGGTTGTCGGCCAGGATCAAAAATATCTGGCTGCTTTAATCGTTCCCAACCAGGATGGATTAAAAGAATTAGCCGACCAGGAAAAATGGAGTTATAACGATTGGGAAGATTTATTGGAAAGTTCAGTAGTCAATGAAATTTATAGGAAGATTATCGTTGATAATATAGGTAGTCGTCAGGGATTTAAGAGTTTTGAACAGATATATAAATTTAAACTGTTACCTCAAAAATTTGAAGTGCATAAAGAACTTTCCGCTAAACAAGAATTGAAACGTCATAAAATAAACGAATTTTATAAAAAAGAAATTGATCGTTTGTATTAAACTAAACAGTCCCTTGGAATTCCTTCAAGGGACTTTCCATTCTATAATAAAGTAGTTATTTTACAAAGGATTTATCTTTTAATGGATGATTCTTGAAATAGAATAAACCTTCATCGAAAATATTCTTCAATCCGAAATCTGGAGCAATGGAGAGTTCCTTCTGACTTAATACTTTAAAATCTCTATAAATTTGGGTAAAGATTTTTTTATCTACTATGATGGGCATTGCTTTTAATTCTGTTGCATGAAAACGCAGTATATCCCAAATCATTTCCGAACTTTTTCTTTTCCGGCAGATATATTGCATCCTTTTCGTTAATTCCTCATTGGCATATCCAATATGCAAATAATAGCCTTCAGGGTAACTTTCCTTTTCCTTGTCTGGATTATTTAGGGGTTGTGAAATTTCTATTAGGGCCATGGTCTCACCTCTGTTCTGTAATTGCTTCTCCAAT
>JAQICO010000086.1 GCA_027858495.1 Spirochaetaceae bacterium | reverse complement strand
ATATTTGTATGTGTTCTCGGATTTATCAATAATTGGACCGATTTAGAAATTTTCAATTATTTATACGGATTCAGGATAATAATAGCAATAGATGAAAAATACAGCATTTATTAAAACTTTGTTGAATATCAGGGTTTGCAGTGTTGTTTTCTGCGCATAATCTCCGGAGGTGATTTAATGAAACATATTTATAGATTTTTTTTGGCTGTACTGATTATTGCGGCCCTTTCTTGTTCCTTGGGTTTTTTGGAAGAAGACAATGGTGGCGGAGATAGCGGCGGTGAAGATACTGCTTCGGCCTATGGTGAATGGGATTGGTCCACCAGAACCTATAGTTATTATAATGCCAACGATACTCTGGATATTGCCGACGATACTCTGGAATATTATAGAGAGTACGATTTTAATGACCAGAGGAATGCGGTATTTTATAAAGAATACCTCGGTTCCTATGTTGAATATGTTTATTATCAGTGGAATGATGATGCTACGCTTCATGCAATTATTACCTTTGACGATTCCAAAACCCAGATAGAGGCTGAAGTCTTTAGCTACGATTCCTCGGGAAGACTGATTCAGCAAGATATCTTGACTGAAGCAACCGGTGAATACTTCAGCGGTATGCTCTACAGCTATGAGGGAGACATGGAAGAAGCCAATGGCCTAGCGGTCATCGCAGAGGATCAGACAGCGGTTATGGGAACTCTTTTTACCTTTCAGGATGATAAGCCCATTGTAAGAAGAACCTATAAAGATATATCGGCCACGGGGATTTGTGATTTTTACTCTCGGCCAACCTTAGACGTAAACCAGGCACTGGTAACACCTTCAGCCCCTGCTCCTGCAAGTGCAACAGCCGATCAGCTGGCCCAATCCAGTGGTTTGGCTAATTACAATTTAGATACCACCGCTGATCCAGTGGAACCCCTGATTGATGATTTTGATGTTCAAGCCGATGCAGCTGTATTTTCAACCAGTCTGCATGATTTATTGGATGGAGCCATCGCCCGTATTTGGGACAGTTACTGGTATTACGATATATTCACAGATAGCGATAGCTATAACGCCGTAACCTTCACAGCCGATGGAGTTCCCTTGCCAGATACCACCGAAGCGCAAGATTTTGTCTATGGACTTTTAGAACAATACAGTCCCGATTCACAGGAGATTCAGGCAATAATCAATGATACTATTGACGACGATATACACCTTCCGGTGACCTATTATTTAGAGGCGTCAGATCTTACCACGGAAATTGACGGACCTCTTCAGATCGATCTTACCTATGTTCCCGGGACCTATGTGCCCAGTTCAAAAGTAACAAAATATAAGGGCCAAGAGATTCTGTCTATAGATATGAGTTACCTTGATGAAAACGGTCTATTTGAAAGTGTTTCCTTTTCCGGGGATGTTTTAGCAGCCAATCTATCGCTTAGTGTGGATTACTTTGATAATTACATTCCCGAAGCAATAAATCTATTCCTTGGAAGTACCGACGGGGTTTTACTGCAAAAATTTGTATACACCTATAATCTTGACGGGGGTGGAATAGCCGATACAGAAACGGATATTAATACTATCTCAGAGGAAGACATGTTAACCGCTATTCATAGTATTCTATGGTATGACGGCGATTATGAAGAGTCCGCCGTAGATAACAGCGCCGCCTTGGTTGGAAGCCTGGATTTTGAATATGATCCTGATCCCGACGGAGATGCCGGGACCGATGACGCAACCTTAACAGCCATCATAAAAGACGCTTCCGGTACAACTACCAGCAGCTATGAATTGTACTATACTGTCTCGGGAATCCGTACTGGCTTTGCCAGCTTTGATGCAGATGGCAATGAGTTATTCCGCTATGAATACGGCTATGACGATGCAATGGAATTGGCAGATTATGCTCTTGGCCAGGTGAGTGAAATAAAGTATGAAAACCAAATCCCCGATATTCCTTATCTGGGAGACTTTAACCAGGATGATCCCATTGAGATGCTTCTTAATGAGGTTGAAGTTTTTTTGCCTTAATTGATTAGGTTTTGAATCAGAAAGAGGCTGTCTTATCGAAGGCAGCCTTTTTTATTTGCATTTACTTCTTAGCTTTTCTATTAATAAAAGAGACTGTACCCCATCTTCAAAACTGGATACGGCCTTTCCCTGGGGATTCTTAACCAGACCAACCGCGTCCTTCATCATCCCTTTAAAATATTCTGTAGGTCCCAGGAAGGGGAGGTTCTTCTTTACCAGGGATTTCATCTTTTCGTAATAGGGCGACTCCAGACTTTCCCATTCCTCATAAATTCCGTTACCCACACGAATCCTACCCTGGCTGAAGGATAATTCCAGTTCAAAAACCAGATGATTTCTTTGATTGCCCACTTCACAAAGAATTGCTGTATCGCCAGAAAGGGCGGTGGCATATAAATTATGCTGTCCCTTGGTCTGTACCTTTATATCTCTTAGTTTTTTACCCGTTAAAAAGGACATGATATCCAGCATATGGGTCCCGTCGTGGAGCAGAATATTTTTTATAGGCTGATTCATTCCCATATATAATCGTCCGGTAATGGACATCAATCTGCCGTAGGTCTCTTTTTCTATATGTTCTTTTACCTGTAGATAATCCCTGGAATAACGGCGTTCGTGATTTACCAGCACCCGGGTACTCTTTAGCCTATTTAACATGGCCTTTGCCTGTGGCAAATTGTCACTGACTGGTTTTTCCAGAATCACCACCGGGATGGATTTATCTATGGCCATCTTTAAATACTTAAGATGGGAATCCTCATGGGTTGCAATGTGAAGAATTTGAGGCTGGGTTTCCTCCAGCATCTTGGGGAGATCATCGTATACCCTCTGAATGTTCCATCGTTGGACAAAGGCTTCCCGGGCAGACTTGTCACTATCGTATCCGGCTACAAGAATGGTTTCAGGATTTTCCTCAATGGCACCTGCATGGGTGGCCGGTTTTTCTCTAAGTCTGTCATCTTCTAAGGTCGATGCGATACGTCCGAGACCGATGATAGCACAGGGTATTTTTTTTTGTTCCATGGTTGATAATAATATCGGTAAATGTGTTAATAAGTACAGTTGCAAAAGAGTTATCCCAAAGTGTAAAGATAAAAAATACACAAACCATTGGAGGACATTATGGGTGTTATAGCAAAAAATCTTAAACAACCCAGAGGATTAGTGGGTCGTTATGTCTCCCATTTTATGAAAAAGCATAATCTTCATGCCTATGAAAATTTGATG
>JAQICO010000285.1 GCA_027858495.1 Spirochaetaceae bacterium | reverse complement strand
TAATAATTCTTCCCAACTGTGCTTTCCCATTAGATTTTCATAAAAATTGTAGCCGTGACAGTAACTGGCTGTCGGATAAAAGGGGTTTTCATCGGAAGCCTCTTCCATCCAGACATTGGTGTTGATGGTATTTGTTTCTTTCATTTTGTCGTTGCTCCATTTTTTATTGATTATATTTTTTTAATCCCTTAATTCGCTCCAGGAAGGGCGGCTCTTCTTCTCGATCAATCAATACATCCAGCACAGCGGGTTTTTTCATATCCAGTAATCTTCTTACTTGGGGAATGATATCTTCGGCCTTGGTTACCCTTGCTCCATGGGCTCCTAAACTCTGCGCTAAGCTGCAAAAATCCACCGGAGAGGAAAATTCCGAGGCTATGGGACGACCTGTCAATGCTTTCATGCCATGATAAACCATCCCTAGAGTATTATCATTTAGTATGATCCAAAGAACCGGTATGTTGTATTGAACCGCCGTGTGAATTTCATTACCGTTCATTAAAAATGAGCCGTCGCCTGAAAAAACGATGACTTCTCTATCTGGAAAGGCTAATTTTACACCAGGAGCTCCCGCGGTGCCATGTCCCATGGAGGCAAATCCAAGACTGATAAAAAAACTTTGGGGCGGTGTGATTTTTAAATGATGCAGAGACCATGCATAGGAATTTCCAGCATCGGTAATCACAATGCCATCCTTGGATATTATCTGGTTTATATCATGGAATAGTCTTTGAGGTTTAATAGGGGAGGCGTTGCTCAATTCTTTACTTTTTATATATTGATGTTGTTTTTTATTCCGGAATTCCATGAGATACTTCATTCTGTTCTGGATCCGTTGGTCCAAATCCGAGTATGTAGATTTTTCCTTTTGTATCTCCAGGTTGAGTTCATGAATTATCCGGTTGATATCCCCAATAACCCCAAGACTAACGGGAAAGTTTTTACCAATATTCTGACTGTCTGAATCAATTTGAATGAGATACTTTTCTGGACTAATTCTTGAGTCCCAGGCATTGGTTGTCCATTCATCCATGGTGCTGCCTATGACAACCAACAGATCTATTTTTTCATCTAAAAGATAATCTCTGGCAATTTCACTTCCTGCAAATCCAAAGACCCCCAGGCATAATTCATGGGTTTCAGGAAAGCGACCTTTACCCTGAGGGGAGGTCATCACCGGGCATTGGATCTCCTCTGCAAGGGAAATCAGATCTTCCATGGTCTTAGTTGAATTAACCGCAGAACCTAAAAGTATGGCAGGTTTTTTTGCATCCAGAATTAGGGCCACCGCTTTTTTTAAAGCTTGAGGATCAAAAGATTTATTTTCAATCCTGTATTTCCGTGGATCCGTGGGCATTTCATAGCTGTCACACCGGTGGGAGGATATATTGCTGGGCAGGCTTATATGTACCGCTTGTTTATGGTTTCCCAGGGCTACTCTTAATGCGGTTGTGACAATCTGACGGAACACCGCCGGTTCTGATACGATGGAACTAAATCCACAGGTTTCTTCGTAAATTCGTACGGTATCCACTCCAAAGGAGGAGCTTTCCTGCACAGCACCTTTACCGGTGGTATGGGTGGCTGGCTGGCCGGTGATGGCCAGCAGGGGGACTCCGTCTCTATGGGCGCAGGCTACTCCTGTAAGCATATTTGTGGCTCCAGGGCCTGCGGTGGAAAGGCATACACCCAACTTACCCGTTGCCCTGGCATACATGTCAGCCATAAAGGCTGCACCAGCTTCATGGCGTGTCATGATGAAATCGATATCCGGCTCGTTTTCTATGGCTTCTAAAAGGGGAACTATGGTTCCTCCTGGTATGCCAAAGACATAACCGACTCCTTCCAGTTTTAGGTATTCAACTAGAATCTCTGCACAGGTTTTATTTTCTAAGCTGTTATGAGAAACTATGCTATAGTTTATGGGACTCATGAATAAATCCTTGGTTATAAAATATTTTAAGAAGAGATTCCAGTATAAAGCCAGATTTTAAGACCTGTCAAAACAATTAAAAATAGTTCTTATACCAGATAATTATCTTGATTGGCCGATCAAAGTGCTTTTTCTATATTAAGTAAAAATTGAGTAGCTTCATCAGCGCAAACCGCTTTGCTTTTTAAGAAACCCTGGTAGTTTTTACAGCCGGCAGATTTGAGTATTACTAATTGTTCTTCCATTTCTACACCCTCTGCAATGGTTGAAAATTTCATCCGTTGAGCCATGGCAATAATGGCTGAGACGATGGAAAGGGCGTCTTCGTTATTATGAATATCTTTGATGAAGGACTTATCAATCTTAAGAGTAGATAGAGGAAATTTCCTCAACATGGAAAGAGAGGAGTAACCGGTACCAAAATCGTCGATGGAAAAGCTCAGACCAAGATCCTTTAATTGATTCATTATGATAATATTTTGTTCCGGATCTTCCATGGCTTTGGTTTCAGTAATTTCTAACTCCAATAACTTGGCATCTATATCAAACTCTTTTACAATGTTCGCGAGGTTTTTTAATAGATCTCTGTTCTTAAATTGTATGGGCGAAAGATTCACCGCTACTCGACAGGGCACTATACCCATATCCAGCCAAGCCCGTATCTGTTTACAGGTCTCTCTGAGAGTCCATTGGCCTATCTCAATGATTAAGCCCATTTCTTCGGCCAGTGGAATAATCTCGTCGGGCATTATCAGCCCTCGTTGTGGATCCTGCCATCGAAGAAGGGCCTCAAATCCAATAAGTCTATTGTTCTCTACAGAAATTTGAGGTTGATAATAGAGTACTAACTCGTTGTTTCTAAGAGCTCTTTTAAGCCGTTTTTCCGATTCTAGTTTAGATACTATCTCACGATAAAAATCATCCTTAAAAAAATGAAAATGCTGAACCATGTCCTTTTTTGCAATATTCATGGCCGATTCGGCATCCTGAATAATTCTTTTGGCGGAATTATATTTTTCATCAATGATGACAATCCCCGTACTGGCGCTTAGTTCAATTTCATCGTCTTTCTGGTTTTGGAAGGGTTGAGCGATGGTCTCTTCAAAGAAGATCATCCTCTTTTGAATTTCCTGGACATCGTCAAAGTCTTCAATCAATATGATGAATTCATCCCGTCCGGCATGGGCCAGTGTTTCTCTTTCTTCCAGTATGGAACTCAGCCTTTCTACCAATTGTAATAGAATTGAATCTCCTTGGAGAACACCATAGGCCTGGTTTATTAACCTGAAATTATCCAAATCAAGGAATAGAATGCAGGCTCGTTTTGACCTGCCCGATTTAACTTGTTTTAATATTTGCTCAATTCTGTCTTGAATTAGTATGGAATTAGGCAGGTGGGCAAAGGAACTGTATAATTTATTCTCCGTGATGTCGCTCATTGAACCTAGTACCCGAATGGCCTCTCCGGATTTATCTCTAATACTTACAGCAGAAGTTATAACCCAACGGTAGTTCTTGTCTTTATACTTAATTCGGTGTTCAAATTCCATCCGTTGTATTTCACCGGAAATTAATTGGTTCATGTTACTGATGTATGAATCATAATCTCCGGGGTGAATAAGAGACTCATAAAGATCCACTTTAATTTCTGTTTCTTCGGTTTCCAGCCCGACAATGGCCTTCCAATTAGGAGAAACGTATAGATATTCCCGGTCCAAGAAACAATCCCACAGGCCGTCTTTTGTGGCTTGAGAAGCCAAGGCATAACGTTCCTCACTGATTCTTAAAGCTTCCTCTGCTTCTTTTAGGGTAATTTGTGTTGATATACGAGATTGAATAACCGAAAAATCAAAGGGCTTGGTGACGTAGTCATTGGCCCCAAGAGAGAGGGAACTCACCACATCGTTATTTCGTGTACTGGCGGTGAGCATTATTATGGGTAATTCAGTCATGGAAAACTGGCCCCTTACTTGTTTTAATATTTCGAAACCGTCGATGTCAGGAAGGTTAATATCCAAAAGGATTAGATCGAAGGCTTGTGAAGATATAAGAAACATGGAATCTAAACCGGTGGTTGCAGTGGTTATTCTATATTCCATCTTTTCTAGCATTTTTTTCAGAACCGTCAAGTTATCAACGTTGTCATCCACCAGAAGAATTGAAGGTTTTGAATTCATTTAATAATTATTCCCTTTTGATTATATTTTTGCAACAATAATATTAATTTTATATTAACAGGTTTATCCATGCAATCATAATTTTAATTTGACTTTTATATTTTAACTATGGCCCTGTATCAGAGACCCCTCCAGCCGAAACCAGGACCTGAAGCAGGATATAAATATCCATTCTTTAAAATCACCGAACCATCAGCCGGATCGTCTTTTAAACCCAAATGGCCATCGAGATCGGCAAATCTTATATTTTTTCTGCTCAGTGCAAAATGAAGCCCGGCAGCTATACCCAGCGCCGATTCATCCATACAACCTACCATCACTTCAACGCCGGCTGAACGGGCTACTGCATCTACCTGAATAGCTTCAGTTATCCCTCCTACCTTCATAAGTTTGATATTCATCAGGTCAATCAGCCCTTTTTTAACCAAATGAAAGGCATCTAACAGGGATATAAGACTTTCATCTGCCATTATGGGGGTTTCTGATTTCCTGGTGACTACTCCCAAATGTTCCGGTCGGGATTTTGACGTGGGTTGTTCAAATAGTTCAATATCCAAGGTTTTGCATTCCCTTAAAAAAACGAAGGCCTCTTCTACTGTGTAACCTTGATTGGCATCAAAACGGATTCTTATGGAAGATGGAAATGTTTCTCTCAGATTTTTGATCCGCTCAATATCTTGATGTACATCAGTTCCTCCCTTAATCTTTAATATACCAATTCCTTGTGCGATCAGATCTTTAGCCTGGGACATTGTTTCCCTTACATCGCATATGCCGATGGTTACACTGGTACGGATTCTTTCTCTATACCCGCCCAGCAATTTCCAAAGTGGAAGATCTGCTTTTTTACCAACAAGGTCCCATAGAGCCATATCTACAGCAGCCCATAGACTGTAAGAACCGGGAAACTCCTTTTTAAGTCTCTTCATGATCAACGCTCTTCTGAAGGGATCCTTTTTTATTAAGTCAGGAAAAATATTTTGTCCTTGTTGCAGAAGATCTTCGATCTTTTCTCCGGTAACATGGAAGTCCGGGGCTGCACAGCCCCAACCATTCAAAGGACCGACGCCTATGCGAACAAATAGATTTTCCGCTTTCTCAAACCGGTCATAAGCCACGCTATAGGGATTTTTCATAGTCATGGATACTGGGAAAATTTCCATTGAATCAATCAGCATTTTTAAGGCTCATCAGAAGGGGAATCAACCTGTCCACACCATGAATCAAGGGGTCCACCACGGGCCTTCCACAGGATTGCTCCACTTGTCGGCATATCTCGTCTATTTGATCCGGCGCTATACCTTCATGATTTATTGTCACGGCTATCACCGGTTTTTTTGATAAAAATTCCGCTATATGGATTTGATCAATCAATGAATCTAAGGGATAACCTGGGAATCCGTCATATTCCTTTCTTAAAGGAGCGTGCTGCATCAGGATTGCCTGGGGACGGCCGGCTGCAAGGATTTCGAAACCTCCCGGATATCCCGGATTCATCAAACTGCCTTGGCCTTCGATTATGGCAAAATCCATTTTTGTTTCATTCCAGGCGCTCCAAATCGCATGTTCCAATTCTCCACTGATATAATCATTAAGTAGAGAATCCAGAATAATGCCGTATTTTGCACCCTGCATCCACGCCGTTTGCCCTGTTCCTATCATTTCCGCTTTCTGACCGGCATTTATCAAAGCTTGTACAACAATCCAGGCGGTGGTTCTTTTTCCAATGGCTGAATCGGTTCCCATAGTGGCAATTCGGATGGATTTCACCTGTTCAATTTTTCCTGTAAAAGAATGTTTGCGCCCGGGGGATTGTTTTCTGATATCCCTAACTGTCACATCGCCCTTGGATAATATGCTTTGAACTGCTTCTAAGTCAGATAGGAATTCATGTAGACCTGAATCCACATTTAATCCCTGATTTAGCGCTTCAATGGAAGCCTGTTTAACTTCCTCTTCCAGATATCCCCCATCTGTGGCGATTCCGATGACAAAATGGCTAAGTTTTTTGCCATCTTTTTTAGCTCTATCCAAAGCAGAAGATAAATTCTCAACAATGGGAATACCAAGGTTTTTACCATCCAATTGTTCTCCTGCATCGTGACCGGCTAAATGGCTATCGATGATATAGGAAATTTCATAACGTTTGGTGAATCTCACTAAGCCATGGGCGGTTTTCCCATAGGTTGTATCAAAGGACCCTTCACAATAGACCACTGCAATTTCTGCTGCCATGGAATTATCTCCTTCCTGTCAGTACCACAACGTAGCGATCTCCAGGTAATGAATTCTGATTATGATACTCTGTTAGGGCTATTAGGCCTGCTGTTGATGCAGGCAGTACCGATAGTCCCTCTTGCTTTTTGATAAAGTTTGAGAAATAAATCATTTTTTTATCACTGCCGTATTTGGCCCATCCATTGGTGGCATATATGGCTTCCAAGGCGATATCTCCATCTATGGAATGCCAATTGATAAGGGGCTCATTGATGATGGATTCTTTTATTTGTGAAGGAATCAGATCTTCACAGCTGGTTAATCCTTTTTTAAAGGATGAAATAATGGGATTTTTAAAGCTGCTTGATCCGGCGATAATTCGAGGAATCCTGGAGGTCTTACCCCTTCTGTAAAGTTGTTGAAATCCTCTATAGATACCGCTTAAGGTGGTTCCGTTGGATACTGGAACGGCGATGGCCGCCGGTGCATCTCTCAATTCATCATATATTTCGAAGGCGATTTCTCCGTAGGCTTTAAGTTGTAGAACGGTGTTGCTTCCACCAGGATTGGCATCGTAAAAATCCTGCTCTAAGGCATGTTTACTGGATAAAACCACCGATTCTTCATAATCACTTCCCTGGCGTATTATCTGTCCTCCAAAATTGATTATTTCTTTTTCCCGAGAGGTATGGTAATTTTCCGGAATATAGATATGGCAGTTAATTCCCGCTAAACTGGCGGCAAAAGATATGGCTACTCCATAATTTCCGCAAGAAGCAATACAAATGGTATTGTATCCTCGTCTAAGGGCGTCTTCTACCTGGGTAAAGGCGATTCGGTCTTTTTGAGTTCCCGAAGGGTTCCCTCCCTCAAATTTTAAATAGATTTGCCTTAGGCCAATTTCCCGTTCTATGTTTCTTGCCCGGGTAAAAAGAGTATCGCCAACTTCAGAGGCAATGATATCTTCATTGGCTTCTAAGCGTTCGGACAGTTCTAACGAGGTGTTAGAGGCCGATTTTTTTAAGCGTTCTAATTCCTCGGTTACAAGGCTTAGTTGAACCTGGGTACTTTCAATCATTTTAATCGGTCTATCAGGTGTTTCACTCATAATCGATAACCTAGGCGTATAACGGGTTTTATAAAATTTTCACTGATATTTTCTGGTGGGTACCATTGGCCAGCATTAATGACAAGATCTATCAGGATTCTCCGAAACTGTAAGTCCAATCCGCCTTCAACTAAAAAAAGTGGGCCGTTCCTGTCTCCTGCTATCTTTAACCCCAGTTGTACAGAGCCATAAAAATTTAAGTTTCCGCTTCTTCGTGTTCTGAAATAAGAACCAAAGGATAGAGTGATAACTTGTGGATCTTGAAAATCGTATTCATTCTGAATCAAAAAGCCCATATTCCTAAAGAGGGCTATATCCGTAGCATAATCCATTCTCCACTGTAGATCAAAGGCGTTATCAATAATAATATCTCCATTTGGTTCTGGAATATTTAAACCCCGAAACCCGATTAATATATCATTACTCCAATTACGCCGATGATAGTACTTTTGTTTGCTTTCATTTTCACTTAATGATAATATCCTGTTTTTTTTATAGGTTTCGTCCCAGGGTGCTGTGATATAAAGATCGTAATTTCCTGGTGTTGATTCTTTTACATTCAAACTGAAAAGAATTGAATTTTCCGATACCCATTGAATATCAATTATTGGAATAATACCCTCTGCATTTTTTAATTCAAACTGTAGTTCTTCCGATAAATTTGAACCGCTTAATTCAATATCTTGATATAAATAACCTGCTTCTAAATTATCAGGATTTAAATTCGAAATATCTGGTTCAAGAGGCATAATAACATTGAGGAAATTGGGATACTCGCTGGTTTTATTATCGTGGTTAGAAATAAAAAGTGTAAAAACATGATCTTCCTCAGGCCAGTCTGTTGCATTCAATTGAAAATGATTGTCCCCAAGATCAATTATTTCTACGGGGTGAATAAAGTCACCCTGCTGTAACCAAATTTGTGAATCTTTCTGAAGATAGAGTATTTCTACTTCAGCAGAAAAATTTTGGTTCTGATAGATTGAATAATCATTGGTATTTCTCAGTAAGGGGGTCATGATTCTCTCGACTCTAAGTGTTTTTAGCTGACTTTTTGAGGCTTCCTGACCGAATTTGTTTAAAACAACTATTTGATATTCATATAGACCGGGAGCAAGGGTTAGGGTTATTTGAGTATCCTGCGTTTCAATTGTATTTATTTGCAAATCGTTTAAAAATAATTCAACAATATATTCTTTGGCCCCTTCCACTTCACTCCATTGAATGGTCACTCCTTCCTGACAAAAAAGACCGAGAGGTAAAAGCATGAGTAAGGTCATTATAATTACTTTGTCCATAAACCAATACCTATTTCATATTTGATAAAATCCGTTGTTCTGTTCACAGCAAAATGTTTGACATAGGACAGTCCTAAAACACCATAAAAATAGTCCATGAAATAATATTGAAAGCCACCATCCATGGATAATTGAAAATCCAGAGTAATATCGGTATTTAAGTTATCTACCTCTGTCGTTGAACCTAAAACCGGCCCACCACCGGCTGAAAGATAGATTTGTAATGGGATATTGAATGAACTGATATAGCGAATTTGAGAATCCACGGCAAATAGGTTAAATATCGCTGGATAGTCTTTTGTCTTATAGGCTTGATTGTCCACAGAAACGGTAAAACTCAAGTCCTTTAATAATGGGATGGATTGATTAATGCGATTATTTAAACTTACTCCCATGGTAAAATAATACCCAAAGGCAGATTCCTCTACAATATCTCCCATTTCACCTAGAGGTTTAGAATAGCTATAACCCATTTGAAGATCGATTAGACGTTCTTGTTTTCCTGCTCCAGGGATGGTCATGGTCTCTTGGATTATTTCTACTTCAAGGATTTCCAAAAAATCAGCATGTTCTGTAATATTACCACTAGGATTTTCCATCGATACATTATAAATCCCTGGAATAGCCGTGGAAATATCTAAAAGGAGGTTTATTTTTTCTGGGGAAATATATTGAACCTTCATCACTCTAATTGTTCGTGGACCTTCAAATCTAACTATGCAATTATCTTCAAAGCCGGAACCAATAATTTCTATCTGGGGAAGTACATCATCTTCTTGTAATTCAATCCTCAAGTCTTCTGAAATAACTGGTTCCAATTTTGGTATAATTTCCAGTGCTTGATGAAGTAGGTCCTTCCGGCCGGAAGGATCTTCCACTTCTAAATCCCACCATCCTAAATCTAAGCCTTCAAAGTTCACAGACACTTCATACCAGTCATCGTCGCTTTTACTCCAATCTACTTGGATTGATCTATCCTGTTGTATCAATCTGAATATACTGGTTTCTTGGATTTTTTGAGCCTCTAGATTAAAGGTTAACCTTCCTTGTTCAAGATAGAAGGTATCTTTTTCCAATCTTAATATTACAGGAGTCATGGCCAGTTGAACCGTAAGATTTTTCCAATCGCTCTGACTGCTGATGTTTCCAAATTTATTTAATACAGATACTTGATAAAGGTATTCGCCGGGAAATAATAAAAGAGAAACCTCATTGTTTTGTGTTTCCAATGTATATATTTTTTTATCGTCTTGAAGAATTTCCACCAAATATCCAGATGCCCCCGACTGCTCTTCCCATGCGATCACCTGACTATTCTCTTCCTGTTCTTGAGATACCAATGGGAAAAGAATAAATAAGATGAGAAATAATAAAAAGAAAGACCTAATCGGTGAATTGAATATCATCTGTTATAATCTCCGGTGCAGAAAAGTCTTGATTAAGACTGATATTGAAATCCGAAGTGTAGGGTAAACTGCTACGGGTTAATCCAATATCTCTATAGAAGATTTCAGCTGTAATTTCTATGCTGAATTTACCAACAGATAAGAGGGAAAGATCATCTATTCTCAATTGATTATTGGTAAAACGATTCTCCTGCAATACAAGGCCTCCCTGGCTATTATACAGCGAAATTTTATAATATTCAGCTTCTTCAACACTGGTCCATTGTAAATCAAGAGTATTCAAGTCTGTCATATCCACCGTACTTCCCGGTGTAGGCTTTAAAAGTCTGGGTCGATCTAAGTTACCAAGGGCTGATATGATAAATTTTATACGGTTAGACAGTGGAGAGGAATAACCGGCCAAATCAAAACCTTGAACTTCTACATAATATTCTCCCGGTTCGATGTCTTCCAGAAAAAATGTTTTTCCAAGAGTCTCAAAGCTACCAATGGGTAATTGAGCAGATTCTGATGGGTATAAATTGATTTCATAACGATTCATTGATGTTTGGTGGGTCCATTGCAGAGATATACCGCCATTTTTTAGAACTTCTAAATAGGATATCTCTTGATTATCCCGGGGTAATTGAATCACTGGAGCAGTGTATATCTTTAATTGTTCAATGGTGAAATCTCTTTGACTTATTTGGGATCTGGATGTATATCCCTGGGGGGGATTATCCCGTTGCGTCTGGATGGTTATCCTATAATTTCCCGTGGAGAACTTCGTGAAATCATTTAGAACTAACTCTTTTGTTGTAATATCTTTGTTTTCATAGACAACGGTTCCGGAATCTCTATTTATAATACTGACATCCACTCTGTCTCCCTGTGGTGTAGACCAAGCAAGGGGCAACTGCGGAGTTCCGATTAATACCAATTCTGCTTCGGGCGCCGGACTGATAATTTCTGGTCCCAGGAAGGGCGGCTCAATTTGAAAACTACGGATTTCACTCTGATCCAGTGGGTTTCCCTGTGGATCCACCCAGGACACCTGCCAAGTATAAAACCCTCCCTCTGTAATGGATACCATGGATTTTCTGCTAGCTGTTAGGTTATCATGGATCAATTCTCCCTCAAGGGCGTTTTGCTTGTTATGCCATACTTGTAATCGGAACAGACCCTCTTCAATGCTTTCCCATTGTAATTCCTGTAAAACCGGAAGTCCTTTTTCAAACTGTGTTCCCGGAGCTGGTGAAAGTAAGGTCAAATTATCATCAAGCTCAACAATTTTAACTTCACCTATTTCTGATATGGGTAATTCAAGATTATCAAAACTTAAGCCCGTTACCTGCCAATAATAATTACCACTTTGCGCGAGTTGAGTATAAAAATAGTTTTGAGAAAGGGATTCATCGATGAAGGGAAAAGACATATCGGAATTTCTCGACACTTTTAAATTGAAGCTGGTTCCATCTCTGTCGGAAGTCCAACTGAAGCGAAGTTCTGCTGAGCTCTCAAAATTGGGGATTCGATCATCCATGGTAGGATATATTAATATTGTATCACTTAGGCTTAAATTCTGTTGTAATTTAAAACTTGAAATTTCCCCGAAGGGAAGCCATTGAAGATCTCCCATGGTGAAATGTGGTGCTATTCTCCAAAAATATTCTCCCTGTTCTAGGTCTTCGAGAAACACAAGGGGCTCACGGCTCTCAAGGCTTCGAAGCTGTTCTGTAAACTCTTTGTTTGTTGATATCTCGATTTTATAGGAATC
>JAQICO010000298.1 GCA_027858495.1 Spirochaetaceae bacterium | reverse complement strand
AAACTAATGTTGACATACAACTTGTTAATGACATTATCAAAAACAAGACAATTAAAATTCTTTTGAAAATTGAAAACATAAAATACCTCATTTCTAATTTAATCCCTTCTTGAGCCAGCATGCTCAAGAACACGTTGGAATCAGTTTTTTCGATCACACTTAACATTCCTGCCTTTGCTAAACTTGCCTGATATGTACCGGCCGCCTAACTAATCATTTTACACTATTGAAGATCAAATCTGCAATTATAACAATGCTACGCTCAAAAAAATTTGATTGTGATATTTTTAGTTTCATATCGGTTATCTCTACCCCACACTCTTCAACAACTCAAACACCACCCCAGCAAACTTCTTCAATTTAGCCGGATCCCCCAGCAGCTGAAACATCTGCTTCTGATGAGCCTCACTGCTCTCTAAAATAGCATTATCAATAGCCTTGGGGAAATCTCCCAGCATAGCCTGTTCAGGAGTATTATTGGCGATCTGTGTCATTACAGATTTATCTTCCTTCATCTTATCCCGGATAGTATAGGCATAATTCACAATGTCATTCTCTGTTAAATCATCCACCTCAAACAACTCATTCAAGCGCTGAATAATTTCTGAAAGCAACTCCTCTTTGGGATCCTTGAATTTAGCCTTACCCAACCCTTCTCCGGGTTCCAGCTTATAGTCTTCAGAGTTATCCTGAAGCATCAGGCTCTGCCGTTTTATCTCCGAAAGCCGGTAATGACTGAGGATAACATTGTCCAGATCGATATCCTCATCATGGGCCAAGGGCTCTCTGAGCATAGGGCGAAGATTTCGCGCATAGAGGCTCATCTTTTCCAGATCCCTGTCGTCGTAATCCACAATTTGAGACATGAACTCGTAGAAGCGTACAAAGGTGCCTAGATCTTTTTTGAAGATATCCAGGGTATCCTTCATATGCTTCACTTCTTTGAAGTTGCTCTCAGCATTGGCCCTTTGCACCTTGTCACCGGATTTCTTGACCCTCTCCAGTTCTTCCTTGGCCAGTTTTAATTCACCCTGAGCAATGGAATAGCGATGCTTCCAACGATCCACGGCGGGCTTACAGATATTGGCGATGGCTGCATTGCTGCGGTTCTTCTGGTAGAAGGCATGGCAGAACTGTTCCACCTCCTGCCATTGAAAGATATCAGCAGCCTTAAGCTTCTCAAAGAGATCGTCGATCAAGTTGGGGTCGGAGACCTTTGCCAACTCGGCGGTCTGATAGTAGGGTTGAAAGGCAGCCAGTATCTCTTCGGGTTCGTTGAAGAAATCCAGAATGAAGGTGCCACGTTCAGCTTTACCGGGATAGATACGATTAAGCCGGGAGAGGGTCTGCACACATTCTACTCCACCCAGCTTTTTATCCACATACATGGCGCATAGCTTGGGCTGATCAAAACCGGTCTGGAATTTGTTGGCAACGATCATCACCTGATAGTCATCGGAATCAAAGGCCTTGCGTATATCCCGGCCCTTGAGCTTGGGATTCATATTGGACCCCTTCTCGGTGTATTTCTCACCAATGAGCCCTTGGGAATTGGGATCATTCTCATTGAATTCGACTTCGCCGGAAAAAGCTACCATGGCATGGATCTTCCGGTAGCCCTTGTCCTTGATGTATTTATCAAAGCCCAGTTTGTAGCGTACCGCTTCCTTCCGGGAGCTGGTAACCACCATGGCCTTGGCTTGTCCGCCCAATAAGCCCAAGATGTTATCCTTGAAATGCTCCACAATGACCTGTACCTTCTGGGAGATATTATAGTCGTGGAGCCGCACCCACTGATTCAGCTTTACCCTGGCGCGCTTGCTTTCCACCTCTTGGTCGGACTCCTGAATTTTTAAGGCCAGATTATAGGCCACCTTATAGTTGGTGTAATTCTTCAAGACATCCAGAATAAAGCCCTCTTCAATGGCCTGACGCATGGTATAAACATGAAAGGGACGAGGAATATTCTCCTCGCTGGGAGCCTCTTCCGGTTTGGGCAGCCTTCCGAAAAGCTCCAGAGTTTTGGGCTTGGGGGTGGCGGTGAAGGCGAAGAAGCTCAGGTTCTGGGTAGCCGTTCTGGAAGCCACTGTGGCATCGAGAATCTCTTCGGTGGATAGGGGCTCTTCCTGATTGCCATCGATCATCAACACCTCTTTCAGCTGCCGGGCGGTGCTTCCCGATTGGGAGGAATGGGCCTCATCGGCAATGATGGCATAGTTCCTCTCCTTCAGGCTGACTGAGTTCTCAATGGCCTTGAGCACAAAGGGAAAGGTCTGGATAGTCACAATGATGATGGGCTGGGACTGCTCCAAAGCCTTGGCCAGCTTCTCGGACTTGCTTCCTTCACCCTCATCCCGGTTGATACGGCCCACCACTCCATGGGTGTGTTCAAACTGATAGATGGTATCCTGCAGCTGGGCGTCCAGCACGGTACGGTCGGTAACCACAATCACCGAATGGAAACGCTTTTCTCCTTTATCATCGTAGAGAGAAGAAAGCTGATGGGCCGTCCATGCGATGGAGTTGGATTTACCCGAACCGGCGCTGTGCTGTATCAGGTATTTCTGGCCGGGGCCCTCCTCATGGGCGGCAGCCAATAAACGGTGGACCACATCCCACTGGTGATAGCGGGGAAAGATCAGGGTTTCCTTCTTGGATTTACGGCCCTGCCAATCCTCCTTCTCCTCAATCTGGAGATGAACATAGCGGGCCAGAATATTCAGCAGATTCTCAGGAAGCAGTACCTCGTTCCAGAGATAGTCCGTGGCATATTGGTCGGGATTCTCAGGGATATCGTTACCCGATCCTCCCTCCGAGGTGCCTTTATTGAAGGGCAGAAAGAAGCTGTCTAATCCCTCCAGCCGGGTGGCCATATACACTTCGTATTGACTGACGGCAAAGTGTACCAACGCCCCTCGTTTGAAGGTCAGCAGGGGTTCCGCCTTATGGGTCACCGGATCGGTGGGAGGACGGGTGGTTTTATACTGTTTGATGGCATTATCCACGGCCTGCTTAAACTCCGACTTGAGTTCCATGGTGACAATGGGCAGTCCGTTCATAAAAAGCACCAGATCGATGCGCCAGGACTTGGACTTCATTCCCGACTCGGCCAGATGTTCTTCAGTGGCCCAAGGGCTGTAAACCAACTCGGGAACCACACGCAGGCGGTTTGCCTTGTATCGCGCCAAGGTATCGGGATTGAGGTCATGGTCGGGCTTGAATTGACAAAGGCGGAAGCGGGTGCCCCGATCCTTCAGTTCATGGCGCAGTACTCCCAGGGTTCCATAGCTGCGCAATTCACGGTTGGCTCCGTTGGGATCGGCCTTGCCTAATTGATTGGCCACCCGCTGGGCGAATTTCTCTTGGGGATTATGGGGATAGCGCTTGCAGTATTTCTCCCATTGTTGGGGTTGGGTTTCCTGGATGTAGCCCAGAAGATCCTCTTCGTAGAGGGCCAGCTTGCGGTTGTAGTTTTCCGGGTTTCCCACCAGCCAGCCGTTGGCTTTTAGCTGGGAGATGATTTCGTTTTGAAAGACCTGTTCTCTGCTGGCATCCATAGTTTTATCCTAGATTTTTTATATGTAAGGAAAGGGGTTTCAAACTTACATATGGAATCTATATGTAAAGTTAAGGGCTCCAAACTTACATATGGAAATAATGATCACATATTATTGATATTTTAATATTATCATTATTAGTCTTTGATTTCACACTCTTTTCTAAAAAAATGATCAGATGACTTCAAATTTATCAGATTTGATTTATGTATAAAACTTGACGTGAATAATAAATAGAGGTAAAATACTATCATGGAAGATAAAACAAAAAAGCATCAGGAAATATATAAGGATTTGGGGATTACAGAGAAAGACTATCCCAGATATACAAATGCTGATGATTACGCTAAAAACCTAAAACGTTGTGATATTTTAGAATATGGCAATATATGCTATTCCAATAATAGCGACTCCACAACTTTTTTAAAGAAAAAATAATGCCTAGTTGGAACCAAGTCCTTCAAGAACTTAGCGACTGCAAAAGAGTTGATGCTCTGGATTACGTCCGAAGAAAATATTTAACTCAATTACATCAACAGACTGGAAGAAACATAATTTCCTACTATTCAGGATGGCTGCAAAAACCTGGGATTGGAAATGCAGAAATCAACGATGATGATAAAAACGGTTTTATGGCGAACATACATGGTCTGGATCGTTCAAAAGGTCTGGATTTAATATTACATACCCCTGGAGGAAATCTAACAGCTACTGAATCCATCGTTGATTATCTGAAAAAAATGTTTGGAAAGAATATTAGAGTTATTATTCCCCAAATAGCTATGAGTGCTGGTACTATGATAGCCTGTTCCGCTTCAGAGATTATTATGGGGAAACAATCAAACATTGGGCCTATTGATCCTCAATTTGGCGGTATTCCTGCCCATGGTGTTATAGCAGAATTTGAAAAGGCTATATCTGAGATTAAACGGGATCCCCAAAGTGCCCCTATATGGAAAGTAATCGTATCGAAGTATCATCCCACCTTTCTTGGTGAATGTGAAAAGGCGATTGAGTTATCTTCTGAAATTGTATCTCAATGGCTCTTGGATAATATGTTTTTCGATGAATCAAAAAAAGATGAGATTGTGAACGGCATCATTGGTCAGCTAAATAATCACGATGATACCAAGGC